>JAUVTI010000060.1 GCA_030601605.1 Gemmatimonadales bacterium | reverse complement strand
CGGACCTACGAAGGCCAAGGGGGACCGGGGGGTCTCGCAGGCACGGCTTCCCGGTGGGGATGGGTGGGCCGGGAGAGGTACGGCGAGAGGGTGGAGGAGTTGGAAGCCGTGCCGAGAAGACCTCCCCCGGTCCCCCGCAATCTCTCGAAGTCCGGGACAAAAAAAGCGGCCGGCTGAGAGCCGACCGCTTCCGGGGAGGGGACTGCCTGGACCTCTACGCTGCCACCCAGAAGCCCTTGAGAGCCTCACCATGCGGGCTGTCACGCAGCTTCTCGAACGCGCGCTCCCGAATCTGCCGGATGCGCTCGCGCGTGACACCCATCAACGAGCCTATCTTCTCGAGAGTCAGCCCCTCGGAGCCCTCCTCCAGCCCGTAGTACAGGTAGAGGATCCTGCGCTCCCTGGGGGTGAGGTACTTCTCGAACACACCGTCGATGAACTCGCGCATCAACCGTCCGTCGGTCCGCTCCTCGATCTCGCCGCCCTCTTGTCCGGCGAACCGCTCGCCGAATGTGGCGGCGTCCCTATCGGACCGATCGATCGGAGCGTCGAGCGACATCTCGGCCGCCGTCATGCGGCGGGCGCTGCGCACGTTCGCCTCGGTGTCCTGCAGGGCCTTGGCGATCTCCGCGTCCGTGGGCTCCCGGCCGAGTTCCTGGGACAGGTACGTCTCGGTGCGGGACATACGGATGAGATGGCTGTTCTGATTGAGCGGGATCCGCACGCTGCGGGTCTGCTCGGCGAGGGCCTTGAGCACCGCCTGGCGCACCCACCACACCGCGTACGAGATGAACTTCACGCCCTGCTCCGGATCGAACTTCTTCACGGCCTTGAGCAGCCCCTCGTTGCCTATCGCGACCAGCTCGGAGAGGTCGAGTCCGTGGCCCTGGTACTTCTTCACGTAGGAGATCACGAACCTGAGGTTGGCCGTGACGAGGCGCTCAGCGCACTTCACGTCGCCCTCGCGGGCCCGCCGGGCCAGGCGGCGTTCCTCTTCAGCGCTCCCGATCAGCGGGAGCTTCTGGATGTCCTGCAGGTATAGGTCGAATGCGCCGGAAGCAGGGGTGCGAAAGAAGCTCTTCTGCTTTTCGCTTCGGAGTTGGGCCATACACTCCCCATGTTTGGGCAGGATGCGGGGGGTACGGGCGGTTGGAGGACCCGCCAAAATGACCGACTGACAACGGGCCGAATATAGGAAATGCCGCGAGGATGGTCAAGAAAATTCCGTTTTCCACATCACAAATCGTTAAGTGTCAATCTGTTCCGAAGTTTGTCCACCAAGGGGTTTCCACATTACGTGGACACGTTGATGTCTTATGTTCTAACTGGTTACGATATATTAGCTTACATGATACATCCAGCCGTTTACTGTGTGGATGATGTGTTGATGGTGTCAGGAGTCGCTCAATTCCCGCAGGACGTCGCTCACTACGTTCTCCGGAGCGCTCACGGTCCACTCTCCGCCTGGTCCTCGAGCCATCTCTCCCATGCGGCTGGGTAGTGCAAACCTGACAGTCCCCTCGCGGTTCTTCTTGTCCTGGCGCATCACGTCCAGCATCCGCTCCAGATCTGGATCTACGGGCGGCGAGAGTGGCAAGCCGTAGGACTCCAGCGCCCCCGCCAAGGTCTTGGCCAGCCCCTCTTCGGTTACCCCGATGCGCTCCCCCAGCTTTGCCTCGGCCAGCATGCCGACCGCCACCGCCTCCCCGTGTAGCAGCTCATAGCCCTGGGTGGCTTCGAGCGCGTGAGCGATGGTGTGGCCGAAGTTCAGCACCGCGCGACGACCCCGTTCTCGCTCGTCCTCCGCGACGACCCCCACCTTGATCTCCACGCTCCGCCGGACGGCATCCAGCAGGGCCTGGGGCTCGCGAGCCCGGATGGCCTGCTCGCCCGCGATGAGGCTCTCGAAGTAGGCCGCGTCCGCGATCGCGCCGTGCTTCAGGGCCTCGGCCATGCCGGCGGCGAGTTGGAGCGGAGGCAGGCTGGTCAGCGTGCGCACGTCGGCGATCACGGCCCTGGGCTGGTGGAATGCGCCGACCAGGTTCTTGCCCAGCTGGGTGTCGACCCCGGTCTTCCCGCCTATGGCGCTGTCGATCATCGCCAGCAGCGTGGTTGGAACCTGGACGTAGCGGATGCCGCGCAGGTACGTGGCGGCGACGAAGCCGGCTAGGTCCCCGACTACCCCGCCGCCCACGGCCAGGATGGCCGCCTCGCGGTCGAGCTGCGCGGCGAGCAACTGGTCGGTGAGCGTGGCCCACGTCTCGCGGGTCTTGTTCCACTCGCCGGCCGGGAACTGCAGCAACAGGGTCGGGGCGACCTTCTCGAGTGCGGCCGCGGCGCTCTTGCCGTAGAGGGGAGCCACCGTGGAGTCCGTGACGATGGCGTATCGGGAGGCCGGGCAGTAACTCGCCATCAGCTCGGCCAGGTCGTCCAGGAGACCTTCGCCGAGCACCACGTCGTAGGAGGCGTCTCCCAGCGGTACGGATACTGTCTCGTGGGTTATAGCCGCACCTCGCCCTCGATTATGGTGACCGCCTCGCCGCCCACGCGTACTTCAGTCGCCCGGCCGCTCGGGTCGGCTGCGACTTCGACGTTGATGTAGCTCGGCCGGTTGATCTCCAGGCCCTGCTCGACCACGAGGCGGGCCCTGCCATCCTCCAGATCGATGGCTCCGTGCCGCACCAGGTACGCACCCAGCGCCCCCGCGGCGCTGCCGGTCGCCGGATCTTCGGTCACTCCCAGGCCCGGTGCAAACATGCGGCAGTGCACCGTGGCCTCCTGCGACCTGGTCTCGGTTGCGTAGAGCATCGCGCACTCGGTGCCCAACTCGCGCAGCAGGGAGGTCAGCTCCAACCCGGCGCCGCCGCTCGGCAGGGCTTCCAGCGCCTCCAGCGACACGATCGGGATCATGAGCTGGGGGAGAGCGGTGGACACCACCTGGGGTATGGGCTCACTCGGGATCAGGTCGGGGCCTCCGCCCAGGGCACTCGCGAGCCGGGCCGTGTCCTCGGCTCGCCGGCCGTACTCGGGAGTTGCCTGGACCATCGTCACCCGAGTCGGATCTCCCCCGACGAGATCGATGAATACCGGCAGCACTCCCGCGCCCGTCTCCTGCGTGACCTGATGGGTCCCGTCGGGCGGGAGGTCGAGCAGCCCCCGCTCGGCCAGAAGCCACCACGTGCCCACGGTCGGGTGTCCCGCCAGCGGTATCTCGTCTACGGGGGTGAAGAAGCGGATCCGGCGGGTCGCTGCGTCGGAGGGGAGGACGAAGGTCGTCTCGGAGAGGTTCATCTCTCGAGCGAGCGCCTGCATCTGCTCGACCGTGAGCCCTTCGGGTTCGGGGAACACGGCCAGGGGATTCCCCCCCAGGGGCCGATCCGTGAACACGTCGATTTGATAGAACCGGTAGTTCGGCATGCTACCAGGTGCGGTCTGTCGCGCCCGCCCTGTGGTTGGCGAGCCGGGCCAGAACGAACAGCAGATCCGACAGCCGGTTCAGGTATCGCAGGATCTCGGGCGCGAGGGAGGCCGAGTGGCTCAGCGCCACGACCTGCCGCTCCGCGCGGCGGCATGCGGTGCGCGCCACGTGGAGCTGCGCCGCCTTGAGCGTGCCGCCCGGCAACAGGAACTGCGTGAGCGACGGAAGCTCCTCGTCCGCCCGGTCGATCGCCGCCTCGAGGTCGGCCACGCGCTCGTCCGTCACGGGCGCCCGGTCCAACGCCTTCGCAACCTTGCTCGGGTCGGGGCTCGCGACCCGGCCGCCGACCGCCAGCAGGTCGCACTGCACGCGTTCGAGCAGCTCCAGCTCGAAGTCGCCGGGCTCGGTGGCGATCGCCACACCGAGAGCCGCGTTGAGCTCGTCCACGCTGCCATAGGCGGCCACGCGGACGTCGTGCTTGGGCACACGTCCGCCTCCAAGAGTGGAGGTGTCTCCGCCGTCGCCGGTCTTGGTGTAGATCTTCACGGTCTCGGGAAGCTAGGCTGTGCGGGGTTGGGGCGGAAGCACTAAGATGGACAAATGACCGAACTGGGCACGGCTGAGAATCCACTCAGAGTAGCGATCGTCGGCTCCGGCCCCGCCGCGTTCTACACGGCGGAGCACCTGCTTGGACGCGATGATCTCTCTGTCCAGGTGGACATGTACGAGCGGCTTCCGACGCCGTACGGCCTCGTGCGGTTCGGGGTCGCGCCCGACCACGCCAAGATCAAGAACGTCACGCGCGTCTACGACAAGGTCGCCGCACGCCCGGGCTTCCGGTTCTACGGCAACGTGGGTTATGGCGAGCACCTCTCGCTGGAGGACCTCGAGCGCCACTACCACCAGGTGTGCTTCGCCACGGGTGCGCAGGCGGACCGGCGCATGAACATCCCGGGCGAGGCTCACGCGCGCAGCCACACCGCCACCGAGTTCGTCGCGTGGTACAACGGGCACCCGGCCTACCGCGACTGCGAGTTCGACCTGTCCGTGGAGCGGGTTGCCGTGGTGGGTGTGGGGAACGTCGCGGTGGACGTAGCCCGCATCCTGAGCCGCACACCCGAGGAGCTGGCCAGAACCGACATCGCCGACTACGCCCTCGAAGCGCTGAGCAATAGCCGGGTGAAGGAAGTCCACATCCTGGGGAGGAGGGGTCCGGCACAGGCCGCTTTCACCAACGCCGAGGTGAAGGAGCTGGGTGAGTTGGAGGGCGCGGACTTCCTGCTGCGGCCCGACGAGGTGGAACTGGACGAGCTGAGCCGCCACTCGGTGGAAGCCGCCGCCGATCCCGCGCTGACACGTAGGATCGAGATCCTGCAGGAGGCGGCGGCGAGGAACCCCACCGGCAAGGCGCGCAGCCTCACGCTGCGGTTCCTGGTGTCGCCAGTGGAGATCCAGGGGAACGACGCGGGCGAAGTCGTCGCAGTGAAGCTCGTGAAGAACGATCTGTTCGCGAGCGATGACGGCACGCTGCGCCCCAGACCCACCGACGAGTTCGAGGATCTCCCGGTGGACATGGTGTTCCGCTCGGTCGGGTATCGGGGCGTAGCGCTGCCGGACGTTCCGTTCTACGAAAAGTGGGGCACGGTTCCCAACGACTGCGGGCGCGTTCTCGCCGAGCAGGGCGGCGAGCAGTTGCCCGGCCTGTACGTGAGCGGCTGGATAAAGCGGGGACCCTCCGGCGTGATCGGGACGAACAAGCCCGACGCCGCGGAGACCGTGGAGCGGATGGTTGCGGACGCGGTGGCGGGCCGGGTCCTCGTGCCGACCGACCCCGATCCGGCCGCCTCAGATGCCTTGGTGCGTCAGAGGCAGCCCGACGCAGTCTCGTTCGACGATTGGCGCAAGCTCGACGGGTTGGAAACCGAGCGCGGGAAGTCTGAAGGCCGGCCGCGTGTGAAGTTCTGCAGTGTGGAGGACATGCTGGCCGCCCTGCGGGCGGCGCGGTGAGCGGCCGACTAACGTCCGCGTCCCATCTCCACGACCACCGAATCGATCACCGCCATCATCGCGCTGTAGCGCCCCACGTAGCTGTTGGCCATCACAGAGAAGACCAGCGGTGTTTGACCAGGACGCTCGATGTAGCCCGTGAGCGTCTGCACGCGGAATATGCTCCCGGTCTTGGCCAGGACGCGGCCCTCGAGCGGCGTGTCCACGAATCGGTTCCGGAGCGATCCCTTCTCACCGGAGCGCGGCATGGCGCGCATGAAGCCGGCGCCGCCCGGGTGGCGCAGCATGTACGCCAACAGCTGGGCGAAGGCCCTGGGCGTGATGAGGTTTCCGCTCGAGAGCCCCGATCCGTCGCTCAGCGCAAACGCGGTGGAGTCGATGCCCACCGAGTCGATCAGGAAGCGCCGCTCGGCTGCGAGTCCGGCGCGCCACGACCCGGCGCCCTCCACCTGGCGGCCCACCGTCTTGAGCAGCATTTCGGCGAACCAGTTCTGGCTGGAGTTGAGGATCGGGTAGATCATGTCAGCCAGCGACCGGGAGTCGAAGTCCACGAGCGGGGCCGAGCGCCGGGCGTGCGCGTAGCGCAGGCTGTCGGTCGTGGAGACCGTGGGGCCGGCAATGCTCACCCCGCGGCTCGCGAGCGCGGCCCGCAGCGCGGCGGCGAAGTAGGAGTTCGGGTCTGGCAGCGCGAAGTACTCGGTCCGCTCGCCGTAGTTGACGGGGACCGTACCCTCGGCCCAGATGTCCGTTGTGCCGGGCACACGGAAGAAGTCGATCGTGCGGCGCTCGCCTGCGGGCACGGTTCGGGTGCGGTTCTCGAACCGGAAGATGCCGAGATCCGGCTCGAAGGTGACGGCGGCTGGAGCGTGAACCGCCGGCCCCGGCGCCCACGTCACATTGACGCTGTTATCATTGAAGCCCAGGCCCGAAACGGGGGCAGCGTACCACCAGTTGACGTCGTACTTCTCCCAGGCCGGGTGGACCAGATTGGCGTCGAAATGGCTGCCGTCCCCCACGATGGATCCGGCCACCTGTCGCACGCCGGTTGCCACGATGCGGTCGGCGAGCAGGTCCATGCGGGTCCAGAGCGAGTCGCAGGCGCCCACTGCCAGGGTGTCGGCTCCGTAGCAACGCTCCGAGAACGTGGGGTCGCCGCGCCCGTAGATCACGAGGTCGCCGTCCAGCAGGCCGTCGGTGAGCGGGCCCGTGCCATAAACGCTGGTTACGACGCGGTAGTCGGGTGGCAGCAGAACGCTGGCCGCAGCTGCAACGACGAGCTTGTTGTTGGATGCCGGAACGAACAGACGGTCGGCGTTGCGGGCGTAGATCTCGCGCCCATCCGCGTCCATCAGGATGACGCCCCAGCCCGCGCGATCGAAAGGTGGAGCGTCCAGCAGGCGATCGATGCGACCGGCGGCGTCGCTCTGGGCGGCGAGCGACGGGGCCGTCATCAGGGCGACGGCGAGCAGGACAAAGCAGCGGTATGGCATATTGAATACGTGAGTCTTCAAAGAGCTTCCTTCCGGAGCGCCAACCTACCGGTGCTGCGCCGACGCGTCAATCCAGCCGGGCGCACCCGCTGGCCGGTGCCCGTCTAGCCGAAAGCGAGCTCGCCCATCCGCCGTCTGCGCCGCGCCGCCCCGTTGCTCGCCCTGCTCGCCCTCGTACCGGGGGCGATCCACGCGCAGAACGGCGAGCAGCCACAGAGGGTGATCCGCCAGCTCTCGTTCGAGGGCAACAGGTCGATCAACGACTACACGCTGCGGCGCTCCATCGCCACCACGCAGTCGGCCGCCATCGCTCGGTGGGGCCTGACCCGGTGGATGGGGTTGGGTCACAAGAGCTACGTGGATCAGACCGAGTTCCGCCGCGACGTGCTGCGCATTCAGGCGCTCTATCGGTTGAGCGGGTTCCCGGATGTCACGGTCGATACGCTCGTGCGGCGCTCGAACGGTGACGTGTTCATCACGTTCGAGATCGATGAGGGCGAGCCGGTACTGGTGACGGCGCTCAGGGTCACGGGCGTGGAGGATATCGTCGAGGTCGAGGACGTCTACCAGGCCATGCCGCTGCGGGTGGGCGACCCGTTCAGCCGCCTGCGGTTCCAGGCCTCGGTGGACACGATTCGCACGCGTCTCGCCGACCGGGGCCACCCCTACGCCGAGGTGTTCCGCAACTTCGACGAGCGACGCGACACCCGCACGGCCCTGATAACGTTCGAGGTGGTTCCGGGGCCGAGGGTAACGGTGGACAGTGTCGAGGTGAGCGGCACCGAGACCATCAGCGAGAATGTCGTGCGCAATACGGTGCGGATTCGGGCAGGACAGACGTACAGTTGGAGTGAGCAGTACCGATCACAGCTCGATCTGTACCGCACGGGGATGTTCAACTACGCGAACGTATCGCTGGCCGACACCGCGCTCACCGAGCTGTCGGACTCCGCAGTGACGATCAGGGTGCATGTTGCCGAGGGGCCGCTGCGTCGCTTCCAGTTCGGAGCGGGCTACGGTACGGTGGACTGCTTCCGGGGACTCACGTCGTGGACGGCGCACAACTTCACCGGGGGCGGACGCCGGCTCGACTTGTTCGCCGGCTTCTCGAAGATCGGCGCAGGTGACCCGCTCGACCTGAACCAGTCGGCATGTCCCGCCCTGAGTGACGAGCCGCCCGAGCGGCTTGCGCTCAACTACAACCTGACCGCGGGTATCACTCAGCCGTTTCTGTTCAGCCGCAACGCCAGCGCCACGCTCTCACTCTTCGCCCAGCGGCACAGCGAGATACAGGCGTTCGTGCGCGAGGCGGTGGGCGGGGAGCTCTCCTGGGCTTACCGCCTGGCGTGGAGGACCACGATCACCCCGTCGTACGGTCTGGCTTGGGGAAAGACCGAAGCCGACCCCGTGACATACTGTACCCACCTGAACGTCTGCACCGAGGAAGACATCGAGGTGTTCAGGCAACCGCAGTTCCGAGGCGTGCTCACGCTCGCTTACCTTCGGGAGCGCCGGATCCCACTGGTGGATCCGGCGCGCGGCTCCCGGTTCTCGGCGGAGGTCCGGTTCTCCGGCCCGGTCGTGGGATCCGACACACTGACCCAGTGCCTCAAAGGTGTGGTGGAGTACGCGTCGCATCATCAGCTGGGCCGGCGCGACGTCGTGGGCTGGCGCGTGAAGTGGGGCGCCATCGTGGCGCCCCAGCGGGGGCTGCAGGGACAGGAGCTCAGGTTCGTGCCCGTGGAGGAGCGCTTCTACGCCGGCGGCCCCAACACGGTCCGAGGCTTCTCCTTCAACGAGCTGGGGCCGATCGTACGGGTGGCGGACTTTAGCCCCGAGGACAGCTCGCTGTCCCTGCGAACCTCGGCCACCGGCGGCAATGACATCCTGCTCGCCAACGTCGAGTGGCGCCACAAACTGTCGCGGAGCTTCACTGCGGCCGTGTTCGTGGATGCGGGCCAGGTCATCGCGCGGGACAGCCTCTACCTAACGCTCAGCAGCCTGCGGATAACACCGGGAGTCGGCGTGCGGCTGGCCTCGCCGCTGGGTCCGATTCGGCTGGACATAGGGTTCAACCCGTATGGTGTGGAGGCCGCTCCCGTCTACGTTGTCACTCCCTCAGGCGATGCGCTGGTACGGTGGGAGGCGCTGTTCCCCGACATTCCCCCGCCGGTGCCCGAACAGGACTTCCTGAGCCGGTTCCGCATCAACATCTCCATCGGGCAGGCGTTCTGATGCGCCGGCGTTATCTCGTCTGGCTCGCGATCGGCGTCTGCTGGTTTGGCGGCACGGTGCTGGGGCTCGGCGCCGCTGCGTTCCGCACGGATACAGGACGCAGGCTGGTGGTGCAGGTGGCCGAGCGCGTCGTCAACGACAACCTGCGCGGAACCCTCACGATCGGCTCGGTGGGCGGCTCGTTCCTGCGAGGCCTGGAGGTGGAGGACGTCACGGTCGTGGGCGAGGACGGCGTGCTGTTCACGACCATAGATCGTGTCGGCCTTCGGTACCGCCTCAGTGATCTCCTGAGCGGCCGGATCGTGCTGGGCCAGCTCACGCTCACGCGGCCGCGGGTGAACCTCGTACAGTGGCGGCGCGACGAGAAGCTCAATGCGGACGTGATCCTCTCGGGCAGCGGGGAGGGCGGCGGTGGTCCGAGTCCGCTGATCGCGTTCAACGACGTGATCGTCGTGGACGGCGAGGTGATGATCCGCACGCCGGAGAGACGAGGAAACCGCGGAGTGATAGAGGGCGAGGAGGGACTGCGCGGCTTCCTCCGGGTGCGGCGCGGCACAGGCATAAACGGCCGCTTTCCCTACGTGCGCATCTCGTCGCCGCTCCCCGGTGACGGCGCAGTCCGGATCGAGGTGGACCGGCTGCGCGCCGAGTCGTCCGACCCCGTCCTGTCCGTAACGGGCGCGCGCGGCGTGGCGGAGAGCCTGGGCGACTCGCTCGCGCTCGACCTCTCCCGCTTGCGGCTTCCGCGCAGCGAAGCCGCGCTGGAGGGCGCACTCACGTGGTTCACCGGCCCGCTGCTGCCCAACCTGCGCATCGAGGTGGAGCGGATCGTTTCCGATGAGGTGCTCGGCATCGTGCGCGGCCTGCCTGCGGGTCTTGCCGGCAGCGGCACCATCGTGGTGCGCTCGCCAAGGCGCGGTCTCCTGGAGTTCGACGCGGACGACCTC
>JAUVTI010000161.1 GCA_030601605.1 Gemmatimonadales bacterium | reverse complement strand
GAGCTGACTTTGCGCCTGGAGCTGGGTGGCTCGGTGGTGTCGGGCACGTTCATCGACAGCGCAAGGGCGGCGATAAACGTGGAGGATCGTCTGGTTCGCGTGGACACGCTCGAGGTGTGGGCCGCCGGCCTCCACATCGATGCGCAGGGGGCGGTCGGGCTCGGGACTCCTCGTCGCGGGGTGCTGGTGTTCACGGCCATGAGTGACTCGCTCGGGGTGCTGGAGCCCACGTTCGAGACGTGGCTCGGCGCGCTCGAAGCCGGTGAGCCGCTTCCGACGGGTCGGGCGCGGATCGTGGGGCGCGTCGAAGGGGCCCTGGATCGGTACCACGTAACCGCCCGCCTAGACGACGCTGATCTGAGCCGGAGGGACCTGTACGCTGCCGGCCTCTACGCGTCGGTCAGCTACGCGTCCGAGGACGGCGCCATACGAGTCGAGACCGCGGCTGACTCCCTCGCGATCAACGGGTTCGAGTTCGTGGACCTGGTGGCGAGGGCCGAGGGGCGGGTCGACTCGCTCTCGTGGCTCAGTCGCGGTGTGTTCGGCCTCTACGACGCCGGGAGCTGGATGGGTTGGGGAACGCTGCGCCGCGACTCCGCGCGCTATGAGATCGCCATCGACACACTCGGACTGCTGCTCGCCGGGGGCCCCTGGTTCATGGACAGCGCGACCGTGGTCGTGGACGACAGCGGCATGGACCTGTCGCGGGTGACATTCGACCGGCCCGGCGGAGCCGGATTCGTGTCGGTGCAGGGGCGCTTCCCGTTCACCGGCGCCGGCCACCTCACTGGCTCGATTGATGCGCTTCCGGTGAGCGACCTCTGGCTTCTGTTCCAGCGCGACCACGAGACGGTCGCCGGGGAGTTGAGCGGGACGTTCCGGCTCGCGGGAACCGCCGAGGCGCCCACGTTCCGGATGGACGGGAACCTGGCGGACGGCGTGTTCGGAGAGTTCCAGCCACCCTACACCCGGTTGGTCATCGAGTACGGTGACCAGCGGCTCACAGGCGAGGCGCAGCTGGTTCGGTTCGGCGAGCGGATAATGGACGTGGACGTTGACGTTCCCCTGGATCTCGCCATTGCGGGCGCGCGCCGGCGGCGCCTCCCCGGGCCGATCCGCATCCGCGCCTTCGCCGACGGCGTGGATCTCGCGCTGCTGGAGGCGACAATGCCTTCGGTGCAGGAGATCGGCGGCACTCTGGATGCCGACTTTGGCATCACCGGAACCTGGGAGCAACCCGAGCTCACGGGCAGGGTCTCCGTGCACGATGGGGCCGCGACGTTCCCCGCTCTGGGCGTGCGGCACGAGCGGCTCAACGGAGAGCTCATTCTCTCCGGCGACACGATCATGGTGCGAGAGCTCACCCTGGCGAGCGACGGAGGGACTGCCGAGATCATGGGATTCGTTCGGCTGGAGAAGCTTTCGAAACCCGTGTTGGATCTGCAGGTCACTGCGACCGACTTCAACGCGATCAACGTGGACGAGTTCCTCGAGCTCACGGCGAGCGCGAACGTCGCGCTGCGCGGGCCACTGGTCGGGGCCACACTCACCGGACAGAGCCAGGCTACCAGGGGCGTGCTCTACTTCGCCGATCTCATCCGCAAGGACATAGTGAACCTGGAGGACACGCTGTTTGCGGAGTTCGTGGACACGCTCGAGGTGCAGCGCCACGGATTGGGCAGGTCGTTCCAGAACCGGTTCCTGGACAGCCTGTTCATAGACTCCGTGCGGATCGATATGGGAACCAACATGTGGTTGCGCTCCGACGAGGCCGATGTACAGCTGGAGGGAGCGGTCTACCTGAGCCACGCGCGGGGCCAGTACCGCCTCGACGGAACGCTCCAGGCGCCACGCGGGCGCTATCGCCTGCAGCTCGGTCTGATGCAGGGGGTCGGGGCATTACGCGAGTTCCGCGTGACCCGGGGTCAGGTGCGCTACCTGGGCACGCCCGACCTCAACGCTGATCTCGACATCGACGCCGAGCACACAGTGAGCACCGTGCGCGCCGAAGAGCTGACTGTGTTCGTGAACATCGGCGGCACCCTCTACGAACCGAGCCTCACGCTCACCAGCGACTCCCGCGCTCGGCTGTCGGAAACCGAGATACTGTCGTACCTGCTCGTGGGGGCGCCGAGCGTGCAGGCGGGAACGGAGACGACCGGATTCCAGAACTGGCTGCTGTGGCAACAGGCGTTCGGCGCCGTATCGAGCCAGCTCGAGTACGCACTGATATCCGACGTGGGCATTCCGCTGGACTACATTCAGATTCGGCCGGAGACGGGTCAGACCGGCGGCCTTGCCGGAGCGGAGCTCGCCCTGGGCAAGCGGTTCGAGGTGTTCGGCACCACGGCGTTCCTCAGAGCAAGCCCGCGGTTCTGCCAGAGCAACCCGCAGCCCCTCGACATTGGCGCGAGCCTCGAGTTTCGTTTGACGCAGCGGTGGCTCATCGCGGCCAGCGTCGATCCGCTGCGAAGCTGCGAATCATTGACTCAGACCCTCGCGCAGCGGTATCAGTTCGGCCTCGACGTCCTGTGGGAGAAGAGGTACTAGTGGCCCGCGTACTGCTGATCTTCAATCCAGTCGCCGCCCGGACCGATCCGGAAGTGGTGAGCAAGGTGAGCCGGGTCTTCACCAAGGAGGGCTGGGACCTCGACGTTGCGGGTACGAACCGGCCGGGGCACGCCGGCGACCTGGCGCGGATGGGGGTGGAGGACGGCGTGGACCTCGTCGCGGTCTACGGCGGGGACGGCACGACGATGCAGGCGATCGGGGGAATCGTGGGGTCCGAAGTGCCGGTGGGACTCATACCGGGCGGAACCGGCAACCTGCTCGCCGGCAACCTGAGGCTTCCGCGGGACCCGGCCACGGCCGCGAAGGTCGCCATGCGCGGCACGCCGCGGCGCATCGATCTGGGGCTCATGGCCTGCCGGGGACGCGATACCTACTTTGCGGTTGCCGCGGGCACCGGCGTGGACGCCGAGCTGATGGCCGTCACCACCGGCGCTTCGAAGCGCCGTTGGGGCATGGGAGCCTACGTGGCGCGCGCCTGGGATCTCGTTGTCCGGCGGCTCAAGGTCGTTCACCACCGCATCACTCTGGACGGTGAGACCCTGGAAGCCGACGCAGCCACCGTGATAGTGGCGAACTGCGGCCTGATCATCCCGCCCATCCTGCGGCTCAAGCACGACATCCTGTTCGACGACGGACTGCTCGACGTGGTGGTGCTGAACGCGAAGAACGTGGCCGAGGGCATGGACGTCATGATCAGGATCATCACCGGCCTGGGACACGGGGGCGAGCGCGTGCTGTTCCTCAGGGGGAAGAGCGTAACAGTGGAGACGGAGGGGCCGCGTCCGGTGCAGCTGGACGGGGAGCCCTGCGGGGACACGCCGTTCACCGCGCGCATCGTGCCGAGCGCGATTTCCATTGTCGTTCCCAAGTAGGACTTTAGGAAAAGGGGAAGGGGGAACGGGGAAGGGGGAACGGTAGCCAGGAGGTCTGATGGCCGAGGAACCCAAGGAAAGGGACGCGATGATCTGCCGCGCCTGCGGCAATGAGGAGCGGGCGTCCGAGGGATATCCCTGCGACGACTGCGGAACGTTCGTCTGTCTCATCTGCTCGCTGCGCGGTGTCGTGCTCTGCAAGGAGTGTCAGGCGAAGGCCGGCGGCTCGTAGCATGAGCGATCCGGTGTCCGCCCTGACGAGCGTGGCCGGGCTCGCGGTCGGGCACGCCACGGATCGGGAGGCCGCGACGGGTTGCACTGTCATCCTCGGTCCGCCTGGGGGCATGGCGGCCGCGGCGTCGGTCCGGGGCCGGGCAACCGGCACCCGGGAGTTCGACGCTCTCTCTCCCCGACACCTCGTTCCAGCCATACACGCGATCCTGCTCACGGGAGGATCCGCATTCGGGCTCGGAGCGGCCGACGGCGTGATGCGCTGGCTCGCCGAGCGCGGCCGAGGATTCGACGTGCGAGTCGGCGTGGTGCCGATCGTCCCCGCCGCGGTGGTGTTCGATCTGGCCGTGGGTCTGCCGGACCGCTGGCCCGGTCCGGACGAGGGGTACCGGGCGTGCGAGGCGGCCGGAGGCGAGGTGGAGGAGGGCTCGGTGGGCGCCGGCGCGGGAGCGACTGTGGGTAAGGCGCTGGGGCTCGAGGGCGCCATGAAGGGCGGCGTCGGCACCTGGGCCGAGCGGCGCGGGGAGCTGGTGGTGGGTGCGCTCGCCGTCGTGAACGCGTTCGGAGACGTGCGCGACGAGAGCGGCGCCATAATCGCCGGCGCCAGGCGCGACGGGGCATTCGTGGACGCCCGCGCCTTTCTGGCCGACGGCGGCACGGCCGGCGGCTCGTTCGCGCGCCCCGGCGGCAACACCACTCTCGTGGTCGTGGCAACGAACGCGCGACTGGAGCGTGCCGAACTCGCGGAAGTGGCGGCCATGGCGGTGGACGCCCTGGCGCAGCGCATCACTCCGGTGGGGACTCAGTACGATGGGGACATCGTGTTCGCGGTCTCCACTTCCGAGCTTGATGGGCAGGGCCCGCTGGGAGTGGAGCTCCTGGGTCAACGCGCCGTCGCGACCGCAGTGGAGCGTGCGGTGCTGACTGCGAAGGGCACCGGGGTTATACCGGGTCTGGCGGACTAGATTCGGGGGAAGGGTATCAAGGGCGGGGAGCGGGAAACGGGAAGCGTACGGCAAGGATGTCAGTGTTGCGTAAGCTCG
>JAUVTI010000014.1 GCA_030601605.1 Gemmatimonadales bacterium | reverse complement strand
CCGTGCGGATGTCCATGGTCGATCTCCTAGCCTTCGAGCAGCGCAAACATAGGCGGAGGAACCGGGGAGCGGGAGGCGCCGTTATATTCCTCCCGATGCGCCAGGACCACATTCGAAATTTCTGCATCGTCGCCCACATCGACCACGGGAAGTCGACGCTCGCCGATCGACTGATCGAGGCCACCGGCACGCTCGACAAGCGACAGATGCGCTCTCAGGTCCTGGACACGATGGACCTCGAGCGAGAGCGCGGCATCACGATCAAGCTCAATGCCGTCCGCATGAGGTACCGCACCGACCAGGGCGATGCATACGAGCTCAACCTGATCGACACGCCGGGACACGTCGACTTCACGTACGAGGTGTCCCGCTCGCTCAACGCGTGCGAGGGCGCCATCCTGGTGGTCGACTCGAGCCAGGGCGTTCAGGCACAGACGGTGAGCAACCTGCTGCTGGCCCTGGACGCCAACCTCGAGATCATCCCCGTGCTCAACAAGACCGATCTCCCCGCAGCGGAGCCCGATCGCCGCGCCGCGGAGTTGGCCGACCTGATGGGCACCGATCCAGACGAGATTCTCAGGCTCTCGGCCAAGGAGGGGAAAGGGGTGCAGGAGTTGCTCGACGCGATCGTGCGGCGCGTGCCGCCGCCGTCGGGTGATCCCGAGGCGCCGCTTCGAGCGCTCATCTTCGACTCCTACTACGACCGGTATCGCGGCGCGATCCCCAGCGTGCGAGTAGTGGATGGGCGCATCACGCCGGGCATGGAGATCGCGTTCGGCTCCCACCCGCAGGATCACTACGAGGTGGCGGAGGTGGGCTACCTGCAAATCGATCAGCATCGCACCGATGCACTCGACGCGGGCGAGGTCGGCTACGTGGTGTCCCACATCCGGGGCGTCCAGGAGACGAGAGTGGGCGACACGGTGCTGGACGCCGCGCGGACGGCCGGCAAAATGCTCTCCGGCTATCGCGAGGTCCACTCCATGGTGTTCGCGGGCTTGTACCCCACCGACGCCAACCAGTACGAGGAGCTACGCGATGCGCTGGAGAAGCTGCAGCTGAACGACGCTTCCCTGCACTACGAGCCGGAGACGTCGGTCGCTTTGGGGTTCGGGTTCCGCTGCGGCTTCCTCGGACTGCTGCACCTGGACATCGTGCGGGAGCGGCTCGAGCGGGAGTCCGACCTCGACCTGATCACCACCGTGCCCAACGTGGAATACCACACATACCTGACCGACGGCTCCATGGTGGTCGTCGAGAACCCCTCCAAGATGCCGACGGGGTCCGAGGTGGACCGGGTGGAGGAGCCGTATATCAAGGCGCGCATCACCACGCCGACCGACCACATCGGCGCGATCATGCAGCTGGGACAGGAGCGGCGCGGCGAGTATGTCGGCATGCAGTACCTCGACCCGACGCGCGTGGAGCTCGACTGGGAGTTCCCGCTCGCGGAGGTCATTCTGGACTTCTACGACAAGCTCAAGACCGTCACCCGCGGCTACGGCACGATGGACTACGAGCTCTCGGGATACCGCCGCAACCCGCTGGTCAAGCTGGACATGCTCATCAACGGCGACCCCGTGGACGCGTTCAGCGTCGTGATCCACAAGGACGAGGCGTACGCCTGGGGCCGCAAGGTGGCCAAGAAGCTGAAGGAGCTGATCCCGCGCCAGCTGTTCGAGGTGATCATCCAGGCTTCGGTGGGGAGCCGCGTGATATCCCGGGAGACGGTGCGACCCCTGCGCAAGAACGTGACGGCCAAGTGCTACGGTGGCGACGTCACGCGCAAGCGGAAGCTCCTGGAGAAGCAGAAGGAAGGGAAGAAGCGCATGAAACAGGTCGGGACCGTCGAGATCCCACAGGAGGCGTTCCTGGCCGTGTTGCGTGTGGACTAGTGAGATGCAGACGACTCGCATGATCGTGGGCGTGGACGTGGGCGGAACCAACGTCGTGGTGGGCACCGTGCCGGAGGACGGCGACACCATCTACGGCTTCCGCAAGGAACGCACGCTGGTGGCCGAAGGCCCCGACGCCGTGGTCGGCCAGATCAAGACGATGGTCGAGAGCTCACTCGAGGAGGTCGGCGCGACGCTCGCGCAGGACGACATCGAGGTCGTGGGCGTGGGGATCGGCTCTCCCGGCCCGCTCGACACCAAGAGCGGCGTGGTGCTGTGGACCCCCAACCTGGGATGGACCGACTTCCCCCTGCGCGACCACGTGAGCGAGGCTGTAGGTCTGCCGGCCACGCTCGACAACGACGCCAACTGCGCGATCTTCGGCGAGTGGTGGCGGGGCGCCGCGCGCGGCTCGAATGTGGTGGTCGGGCTCACGATCGGAACGGGGATCGGGGGCGGCATCGTGCTGAACGGCGAGATCTACCACGGCGCCGGCGACGTAGCCGGCGAGCTGGGTCACATGACCATCGACTCGGCCGGACGCCGCTGCAACTGCGGCAACTACGGCTGCCTCGAGGCGTATGCGTCCGGAACGGCCATCGCCGAGAGAGCCGTTGAGGGCATCGAGGTTGGCGCCGAGACCAGTCTGCCCGACCTGGTGAGCGGCGACCTCAGCCAGGTCACCGCCCAATTGGTGTATGACGCAGCGCATGAGGGCGACGACTACGCGCTGGAAGTAATCAAGGACACGGCCCGGTTCCTCGGAACCGGGGTCGCCAACCTGATCAACATCTTCAACCCCGAGGTCGTGGTGATCTGCGGCGGCGTGACGGCCGCGGGAGACAAGCTGTTCGCGCCCCTCAGGAAGGAAGTCAGGCTGCGGGCCTTCAAGCCGGCCGTCGAAATGTGCCGCATCGTGCCCGGCGGTCTGCCCGGCACGGCCGGCGTGTTCGGCGCCGTAGCGGCGTTCAAGGTCCAGACGTGGGGCGCGGCGTGAGGCGTCTCGGGATCATCGGCACCATGGTTTGGGATACGATCCACCGCGATGCCGATCCCGAGCCGATCGAAGAGTGGGGCGGGATCGCCTACGCGCTCGCGGCGCTGGAGACTAGCCTGCCGGAGGACTGGGAGTTCGTACCGCTCATCAAGGTCGGTCGCGATCTCGCGCCGCAGGCGAACGAGTTCCTGCAGTCCCTCACGCGCCGCTCGTCGGCAGCACGGTTCATCGAGGTCCCGGAGCCGAACAACCGAGTCACACTGCGCTACCAGGGCCTCGAACGCACGGCCGAGCTGCTGAGCGGCGGGGTTCCTCCCTGGCAGTGGCACGAGCTGGGACCGATGGTGCGCGACCTGGATGCGCTGTACGTGAATTTCATCTCCGGCTTCGAGGCGACACTGGAAACGGTGCGGCACCTGCGCCACGGCTTCGGAGGACCGATCTACGCCGACCTGCACAGCCTGTTCCTGAGCGTGGCCAGCGACGGGCGCCGCGTACCACAGGCGCTGGCCGACGTGTCGGAGTGGCTGAGCTGCTTCGACATCGTGCAGCTGAACGAGGACGAGCTCAATCTGATCGGGAGCGACCCGATGGAAGTGGCCGCCATGGCGCTGGATCGCGGGGTGAGGCTCCTGATCGTGACCCTGGAGAACCGGGGAGCGGTGTACTTTACGGTGCCTCCGTTCGATCTTCTCAAACGGCCCACGGTGGCGGCCGCGTCCGGCCAGCCGATCCGCACGGCCCGTATCGACGCGCTCCCGGTGGAGGCGCGCGACCCGACGGGCTGTGGCGACGTGTTCGGCGGTGCGCTGGTAGCCCAGCTGATCAGGGGAGACGCGGTAGAAGACGCAGTACGCGCGGCGAACGCCGCGGCGGCCCGCAACGTGCAATACCGCGGCGCCACGAGCCTGCACCATCACCTGCGCGGGGAGATCGTGCCGCAATGACCCGAGTCGTCGAGGTCCCGGCCCACTTCGACGATCGCTCGTTCGATCAGTTTGCCAAGGCGTTCGGCGATCCGACCGAGCGCCGGCTGCTGTTCGACGCCCATGCGACGCAGTGGGCCTCCCCTTACGGGCTGGTCGGCCTGCTGGCCGCGGGCCAGGCGGCTGCCGAGAGGGGGCCGGAGCGGCCGCAGCTCACCGTCCCGGCCGACCGCGATGTGGCCCACTACTGGGGCCGCGCGGGCTTCTTCGAGCACGCCAAGGAGTGGTTCGAGATCCACGGCAAGGTGCCGCGAGTGGCGGCAGCCCACTCCTCCGATGTCCTGCTGGCGATAACCCCCGTACGCGGCACCGACGACGTGCACACCGTGGTCGAATCCATCCAGGAGCGCTCCGCAGCCATTCTTTCGGGCGAGCTCGGGCTGGAGGCCACGGCGACGATGGGATTCGCTATGGCGCTTTCGGAGGCGTGTCAGAATATTGTTGAGCACGCTGGCACCTCCGGGTGGGTGGCCGTGCAGGCGTACCATTGGCGGCGGCGGCTGGGACGCCGGGTCGTGGTCATCGCGGTGGCTGATGCAGGCATCGGATTCCGGCGCTCGCTCGAAGCCACACAATCGGGTCGGTTCGGGGATCGCTGGGCCGACGCCACGGCGCTCGAGGCGGCGCTGTTCCAGGGAGCGAGCCGGTTTCGGGATCCCGGCAGAGGACAGGGATTGGGCGGAATAGCGCGGTACTTGAGCCGTTGGGAGGGCAAGCTGAGTGTGCGGAGTGGTACGGCGCGCATCACGATCGTTCCCGAATGGGACGACGCGAATCCGCTCACCGACGGTCTGCCGGCCTTCCCGGGCAGCCAGGTGCTCATGATCATTCCAGCGCGACAGGCTGAGTAAGCGGGTATGTCACGCATCGACCTGAAGGTCATCCTGCAGGACACCGTCTCGAACGGGTACGGCGATCTCGTGACACGTCCCACCGGCAAGGCGGTGCGGGGCGGAGTCGAGGAGGCGCTGGCCGGGCTCGACGGCGAGCAGACGGCGATCATCGACTTCTCGGCCGTCCGCTGTCTCGACATCTCCTGCGCAGATGAGATAGTGGGAAAGCTGCTGTTGCAGTACGGCGCGGCCCGCCTGTTCCTGCTGCACGGTGTCACCGCTTCCCACTGCGACGCCATCGAGCACGTGCTGGAGCGGCACCGGCTGGCTGTGGTCGCCCGTGGCCGCGACGGCAAGATCCAGGTGCTGGGGCCGGTCGCGGAGCCGGCGCGTCGGGCTTTCGGAATCCTGACCGGTCGTGGCCCGGCGGCGCCCGAGGAAGTCGCCACCGAGCTCGCGGTTGGCCCCGAGGTGGCGCGGCGCGCCCTCGAGGAGCTGCGCACGCTGCGGTTGGTGCTGCAGGCGTCGGACCGCTACACCGCCGTGACGGCCTGATGTCGGAGCGAACCAGCGGACCCTCCACGCGGGCAGTACACGGCATTCCTCACGCTCGGCCCGAGCGCTCCCCCGTAACGACACCCATATACCAGAGCAGCACGTTCGTGCAGCCCGTGGGCTCGACGGAAGAAGTGCTGTACACGCGTTACGGCAACAACCCGAATCAGGTGCGGCTCGCGGAGAAGCTGGCGGCACTGGAGGGAGCCGACGCCGCGATCTTCCTGGCCAGCGGAATGGGCGCGACCGCGCTGGCCCACATGGCCATGCTGCGGCCCGGAGATCACCTGCTGGCGAGCGACTGGATCTACGGGGGCACGAGGCGGCTGTTCAGCGAGGAGTTCGGCAAGCTGGGGATCGACGTGACGTTCGTCGCTCCCGACAACCAGCGGAACTGGCGGCAGCACGTTCGCAAGACCACCCGCGCCATCTTCATCGAGAGCCCGACCAACCCGCTCATGCGGGTGCTCGACATCCAGCCGCTGGCCCAGTTTTGCTGCGATCAGGGAATTGCGCTGATCACCGACTCCACGTTCGCGTCGCCGGTGAACTGCCGTCCGCTCGAGCAGGGCGCGGACCTCGTGATTCACAGCGCCACCAAGTACCTGAACGGCCACGACGACATCATCGGCGGCGTGGTAGCCGGGAGCGAACCGGTCATCGAGGAGGTTCGGCAGCTGATGCAGGTGTGGGGCCAGTCCGCCGACCCGCACGCGACGTGGCTGGTGGAGCGGGGTCTCAAGACGCTCGCGGTCCGCATCGAGCGGCACAACGCCAACGGCCAGGCATTTGCCGAGTGGGCCGCAGGGCACCCGGCGGTGAGCGCCGTGCACTACCCCGGGCTCCCCGATCACATAGATCACGAGATCGCCGCACGGACCCTGGACGGCTTCGGCGGTATGGTCGGGCTCACCCTGGCCGGCGGTGGGGCCGCCGCCGACGTGATGCTCAGGCGGCTGCGCGTGGCGACCCATGCTCCGAGCCTGGGCGGGGTGGAGACCCTGGTGTCAGAGCCCCGCTTCACGTCGCACGCAGTCCTCACACCGGCCGAGCGGGAAGCGCAGGGTATTCCCGACGGCTTCGTTCGTGTCAGCCTCGGAATCGAGGACATAGCCGACATCATCGCCGACTTCGAGGACGCCTTCAGCTCCCTGTGAAGCCGTGATCCGTCTCAACAAGGTCTTCAAAGCGTTTCCCAAGGGCTCGCTGGCTCTCAAGGACGTGTCGCTGCACGTCGCCAAGGGGGAGTTCATCTTCCTCACGGGGCACTCGGGCGCCGGGAAGTCCACGGTGCTCCGGCTCGTGTACGCCGACCAGCTGCCCACCTCGGGCACCGTGCGGGTCTCGGGATTCTCCACCGCCGGATTGAAGCGGCGCGACATTCCGCGCCTGAGGCGGCGCCTCGGAATCGTGTTCCAGGATTTCCGCCTGTTGGAGGACCGCACCGCGGAGGAGAACGTGGCCTTCGCCCTGGAGGTGACGGGCACGAGGCGCAGCGTGATCTCCGCCAAGGTGACGCGCGTGCTGACCCAGGTAGGGCTCGCGACCAAGGCCAACCAGTACCCTCGCGAGCTGTCCGGCGGTGAGCAGCAGCGCGTGGCAATCGCGCGCGCACTGGTGAACGACCCGCTGGTCCTGCTGGCCGACGAGCCCACCGGGAACCTGGACGAGCGCGCTACCCGTGGCGTGTTTCAGCTGCTCAAGGACATCAACGCTACCGGCACCGCGGTGGTGCTGGCCACTCACGATCTGGACCTCGTGCGGCAGGCTCCCTTCCGCACGGTCGAGCTGCAGGACGGCGCCATCGTGTACGACTCGCGCGAAGACGAGCCCGCGGGAGAGGCGCTCGTAGAGCGATGAGACTGACTCTCCGCGAGGCGCTCCTATCGTTCCGCCGAGCCCCCGTGCTCTCGGCTCTGGCCATCACCACGATCGGGTTCGCGCTGTTCGTGTTCGGCCTGTTCAGCCTCGTTGCGCTGAACCTGCGCTCCACTCTGGGCGAGATAGAGGAACGGGTGGAGGTCGTCATGTACCTCACGCGAGGTACGCCGGTCGAGGTCGTGACCGTCGCGATCGGCGACATCCAGGCGTTCCCTGAGGTCGAGTCGGTCAATTTCGTCACCGAGGACCAAGCGCTGGAGCGCGCGCGACAGGAACTGGTGGAGTTCCAGGGCATCTTCGAAGATTTGACGGCGAACCCGCTCCCTGCCTCGCTCGAGATCCGCCTGAAGCCCGGCTTCCGCGACAGCCGCAACGTGAGCGCCGTGGCCGACCGGCTCTCCGGGTTCCGCTTCGTGGAGGACGTTCGCTTCGGACGCGATTGGGTCGAGAAGCTGGACAGGCTGCGGGACATCGCGGGCGTGGTCGGCCTCGTGATCGGCGCAGCCTTCGCCGCGGCTGCCATGATGATCATCGCCACGACGATCCGAATGACCGTGTTGGCGCGCAGCCGCGAGATCCACATCATGCGGCTGGTGGGCGCCACCGACGGCTTCATCCGCCGGCCGTTCATCGTGGACGGCGCAATCAAGGGCGCCCTGGGTGGGGTGCTCGCCGTCGTGCTCTGCTACGGCGCCTACCTGCTCGTGAGCCGGGGGCTGTTCGAGGCCTCGTTCTTCACCGGGCAGCAGGCATCCCTGATCGTTCTGCTCGGCACCGTGCTCGGCCTCACGGCAAGTGCCGCCAGCGTGGGTCGGCATCTGCCCCGCGTATGAGGCCGGCGGCCGGGCTCTGCATCCTCCTCCTGCTCGCTGCCTCTGCCCCCGCGGCGCGAGCGCAGCAACGTCCGGACATCATTCGGGAAATCCGTGACAACCAGGAGCGACTCGAGACCATCCGCCAGGAGCGCGCCTCGCTGGAGAGCGAGCTCCAGCGGCTACGCGGCCGGATCCACTCGATCTCCGGCGAGATCGACAACATCGAGCAACAGAAGGGCGTGACGACTCGCATCGTCAATGAGCTGGACCGGCAAATCGGGTCGATGAGCGCCCAGCTCGACACCGTCACACTCGACTTGATGCTCGCCCAGGACGCCCTGGCAGAGACGCGGGCCGTGCTCGACACGCGTCTGGTCGAGATCTACAAGCGCGGGCCGATGTGGATGTTCGAGGTGATGCTCGCGGCCGAGAGCTTCGGCGACCTGATCAGCCGCTACAAGTACCTCTACCTGGTCAGCCGCCAGGACAGGGCGCTGGTGGGCGAGGTGGAGAACCTGCGCGATCGCGTCGGGCAGCAGCGCGTGCACCTGGTCGCCATCCACGGACAGCTGTCGGTCCGGCGGGACGAGCGGGGCCAGGAACTGGACCGGTTCGTGGCGCTGGAGCGCAGGCGCCAGCGTGCGCTGCGCGATACGGAGGCCTCGCAGCGGGTCACGACCGGCCGGCTCGACTCGCTGGCGCGCGATGAGGAGCGGGTCACGAACATGATCGCCACGCTCGAGGAGGCGCGGCGCAGAGCCGTGGCGAGCGGGGCGGCCGGGGCGGCCGGGGCGGGCACCATCACCGAGGCCGACCTGGGCGGACTCTCCTGGCCCGTGGACTCCGGCGAGGTCATCTACCGCTTCGGGGTGACGTCGGGCCCCGACGAAACCCGCATCCGCCGCCACGGGCTCGGCATCAGCGTGCCCGTGGGGACGCCGGTCAGAGCGGTGGCGGGCGGCACGGTGCAGTACGCAAACCTGATGGGCACCTACGGGCCCTCCGTATTGGTGGATCACGGCGGCGGCTTCTACACGCTCTACCTCTACCTCTTGAGATTCAGCGTGCAAGCCGACCAATGGGTGAATGCGGGCGACGTGGTGGGTGAGTCCGGCGGCAGCAATTCGGACGCGGGCCCGCACATCGAGTTCCAGATCAGGGGCCAGGGCGGGATCGCGCTCGACCCCGAGGGCTGGCTGAGGCGCCGCCGCTAAGCCCTCTCCGGCACTAGCGACACCTTCCCGACACTCTCATTACATCGCCTTGCGGTTCGCTCATTTTCGAGTATAATACAAACGTCCGTATCAAAACATACGTATGAATACAAACCGAGATACCTCCGCAGTGCTGGTGGTTGCCGCCCGCGAGCTGTTCGCCCAGCGAGGCTACAAGGGCGCCTCCATCCGCGCCATAACCCAGCGGGCCGGGGCGAACCTCGGCGCCGTCACCTATCACTTCGGGTCCAAGGAGGCCCTGTACGGAGCCTGCTTCGCCTCGCTGGCCGATCCGTTCCGGGAGTACCTGTTGGGGGTGGCCGGTCAACCCGGCGCACCACTGGACCGCATCGGGCGCCTGGTCCGGGCCTTCTTCGATTACTTGCGCGACCATCCGGAACTGCCGGCGCTGATGGTGCAGCATCTGGCGAGCGCGGGCCCCTTCCCCGACGCCGTGCGCCGGGTGCTGGAGGGAAACCACGAGTTGATCTCCGGCGTCATCGCCGAGGGCCAACGGGACGACACGATCAGAGGGGGCGACCCCCGCCTCATGGCGCTCAGCGTTGCGGCGCAGCCGGTCTGGCTCACGCTGGTGGCGCGCCTCCTGGAGCAGGCTCTGGGTCTAGACCAGCAAGACCCCGGTACACGGGATGCGCTCGTGGACAGCGTGGTCCGGTTCGTCAGGGCCGGGCTCGCGGCAGGACCGGAGCACACACCATGATCGGGACATCCATCGGGCGATCCGCCCGCCGGAGCGCCTCTCTCCTGGCCGCGCTGCTCGGGCTCGTGTCCGCGGCGCAGGCGCAGGAACAGGAGCGCGTCCCCGCCGACCCGACGCTCACGCTGCGGCAGGCGGTGGACCTCGCGCTGGAGTTCCACCCCTCGGTCCGTGCGTCCCGCGCGGCCGAGCGAGGCGCAGCCGCACGGGCCGGAGGGGCCAGCGCCGAGTGGTGGCCCTCGCTCATGGCCGGCGGCTCGGTGGTCCGCTACCAGAAGCAGATGCTCGTCTTCCCGATCCACGATCTGTCCCAGGAGGCCTTCGTCTTCGACCGCACCCTCATCCAGGGTGGGATCCAGCTGGGCTGGACCGTGTTCGACGGCTTCGGCCGCAACTCGCGCGCGAAGGGCGCCCGGGCGCAGCAGCAGGCGGCAGGGGCGCGGGTCGAGTCGAGCGAGATGGCGCTGATCGCCGAGGTCTCGATCACCTACCTCGAGGTCCTCTCTGCCCGAGGAATCCTGGACGCCCAGCTGCGGAGCCTGGCGGCGCTCGACGCCGAGCGCGAGCGGGTAGCCCGGTTGCTGGAGCAGGGCCAGGCCGCCGAGGTGGAGCGGCTGCGCGTCGAGGCCGCGTATGCCCAGGCCGAGGCCGAGCGCATCGCCGCGGCGCAGATGCTGGACACCTCCGAGCGCGCGCTGGCCCGGATGCTCGGAGTCGAGGCGGGCGTCGCCCGAGCCGACAGGCTGGAGTTGGTGCGGCTGCCGGACGGCGCCGTCGACGAGGACCGCGCCGCGCTCATCGACCGCTTCGAGGCGAGCAACCCCGACTTCGCAGCCGCGCGCAGCCTCCGCGAGGCCGCCGAGCGAGCCCGGGGTGCGGCCAGCGCCACCTGGTGGCCGCGGTTCGACGTGACCGGCTCCTACCAGCTGTTCACCAGCCCCGACCTCGAGGTCCAGGACCTGTGGCAGATCGGGCTGCGCCTCTCGTACCCGCTGTTCACCGGCGGCGCGCGGTCGAACGCAGTGTCCGAGGCCGGAGCGCAGGCGGCCGAGGCCGTGGAGCAACTCGAGCTCGTCCGGCTGCGCGGCTACGACGCGGTGGACCGGGCCCTGGCCCGCGTCCAGGAGCAGCGTGCCCGGGTCGAGGCGCTGAGCCGCGCCGGTGAGCACCTGGCCGAGGTGACCCGCATCGAACAACTGGCACTCGACGCGGGCCGCGGCACCCAGACCGAGTACCTGAGAGCCGAGGCGTCGCTGCGGCGCGCCCAGGCAGCCGTGGTTCAGGCCCGCCACGCTGAGATCGCCGCTCGCGTGGAGCTGGCCCGCACCGTTGGCGACCTGACACCTCACTGGCTGAGCACCATGCTGGAGACCACCCGATGAACAAGAACCAGCGCATTGCGCTTGCCGCCGTCCTGCTCGTGGCGGTCACGCTGATCGTGATCGTCACCATGTGGAGCCGCGCCGGCGCGGACGACTTCATCGAAGCGTCCGGCACGGTCGAGACGACTGAGGCGGATCTGGGCTTCCAGGCGCCTGGCAGAATCGACAGCATCGGGCCCCGCGAAGGCGACCGAGTCGCCGCGGGAGACGCCCTGGCATGGCTCGATCGGACGGAGCTGCTGGCCCGCAGGCACCAGATGTGGGCCCAGGTAGCGACAGCCCAGGCCCGGCTCACCGAGCTCGAGCGGGGATTCCGCAGCGAGGAGATAGCGCAGGGGCGCGCAGCCGCTCGCGCGGCCGAGCAGAGGCTGGAAGACGCGCGGCGCGATCTGGAGCGCACGCGGCAGCTGTTCGAAGGCGGTGCGGTCAGCCAGCAGCAGCTCGACAATGCCCGGACGGCCGCCACGGTGACCGAGTCGGAGTGGGAGCGCGCCCGCGAGCAGCTCGACATCCTCGAGCGCGGCCCCCGCCAGGAGCAGATCGCGGCGCAGCGCGCCGTGCTGGCACAGGCCCACGCGGCAGTGGCCCAGCTCGACGCCACGATCGCGAACACGATCGTGCGCTCACCGATGGACGGCATCGTGACCGTGCGGCACCGCGAGCCCGGCGAGATAGTCGGCGCCGGCGCTCCCGTGCTCACCGTGATGAACCCCGATGACCGGTGGATCCGCATCTACGTGCGCGGAGATCGAGTGGGACGGCTGGGACTCGGGCTGCCAGCGGCCATCACGGCTGACGCGTTCCCCGACCGGGTCTACGAAGGGGAGGTCACGTTCATAGCCAGCGAGGCCGAGTTCACTCCGCGCAACGTGCAGACCACCGAGGAGCGGGTGAAGCTGGTCTACCGCGTGAAGGTGCGCGTGACCAGCGATCCTTCCTTCGATCTGAAGCCCGGCCTGCCGGCCGACGTGCGACTCGACACCTCGCAGCGCTGAGACCGGTCGTGGACGCGGCAGTATCGATCTCCGGCCTCACCCGGCACTTCCGGGACGTCCGCGCCGTCGACGGCCTCACCTTCGACGTGCGGCCGGGTGAGCTCTTCGGCATCGTGGGGCCGGACGGCGCGGGCAAGACCACCACGCTCCGGATGCTGGCCGGGGTGCTCAGGCCCACCGCCGGCGACGCGCTGGTCCGCGGCATCAGCGTTGCACGCGACCCGGAGGGCGTGAAGCGGCACATCGCCTACATGTCGCAGGGCTTCGGGCTCTACACCGACCTCACAGTCCGCGAGAACATCGACTTCTACGCAGACCTGTTTCTGGTCCCGCAGGCGGCGCGACCGCAGCGGCTGGAGCGGCTGTACCGCTTCTCCGGCCTCGGCCCGTTCAAGGATCGGCTCGCGGGCCAGTTGTCCGGCGGGATGAAGCAGAAGCTCGGGCTGTCCTGTGCCCTGGTGCACGAGCCCGACATCATGCTGCTCGACGAGCCCACCTTCGGGGTCGATCCGATATCGCGCCGTGATCTGTGGCTCATAGTCCACGAGATGGTGGCGCGCGGCGTCACCGTCGTCGTGACCACCGCATACCTCGATGAGGCGGAGCGCTGCGATCGCGTGGCTCTGCTGCACGAGGGACGACTCATCGCACTCGATACGCCGCAGGCACTGCAGCAGCCCCTCACCGGTCACATCCAGCGCGTGCGGACCGATGACGCGCGCCGCACCCGCGACGTGCTGCGGCGCCAGCCCGCCGTGCAGCACGCGGTGCTGTTCGGCGACGCCGTCCACGTCACCCTGCAGGACCCGGCGCGTGACTGGCCGCGGGCGGTCGCCGCACTGGAAGCAGCCGGGATCCGGATCCTGGAGGAGGGGTCGGCCGAGCCCTCACTCGAGGACGCGTTCATCCAGCTCGTAGGCGGGCACCGTGACTGAGGCGGTACAGGTCCGCGACCTCACGCGCCGGTTCGGCGACTTCACCGCCGTCTACCGGGTCAGCTTCGACGTGGAGCGTGGCGAGATCTTCGGCTTCCTCGGACCGAACGGAGCCGGCAAGACCACCGTGATCAAGATGCTCACCGGGCTGCTCCGCCCCACCGAGGGAGAGGCGCAGGTAGCCGGCTTCGACGTGACGCGCGAGACGGCGCAGGTGAAGCGCAACATCGGCTATATGTCGCAGCAGTTCTCGCTGTACGCCGATCTGTCGGTGAACGAGAACATAGAGCTGTTCGGCGGCCTGTACGGGGTGACGGGAGAGCGCCTCGCGGCACGCGGCGAGTGGGTGCGGGAGATGGCGGGACTGACCGAGGCCGGAAATCGTCCCACCGGCGAGCTCCCGCTGGGGTGGAAGCAACGGCTGGCTCTCGGCTGCGCCGTGCTGCACGAGCCCCCGATCCTGTTCCTGGACGAGCCGACCTCGGGAGTCGACCCCGTCTCGCGGCGCAGCTTCTGGGACCTCATCTACGAGCTCGCCGAAGGCGGCACTACGGTGTTCGTGAGCACCCACTACATGGAGGAGGCGGAGTACTGCTACCGGCTCGCGCTGATGAACCGCGGCCGGCTCATCGCGCTGGACTGCCCAGCCGAGCTCAGGCGCACGCTGCACCAGCCGCTGCTCGAGTTGCGCACCGACGACGCTCCCCGGGCAGTCGAGGCGCTGCAGGGGGCGCCGGGAGTGGTGACGGCGGCGCTGTTCGGCCGTGCTGTCCACCTGATGGTGGAGAACGAAGCATCGGCGATCGCTGCCCTTCCCGGCGTGCTGGCCGCGCACGGCCTCGCGTGCGAGTCGCTCGACGCAGTACCGCCCTCCCTGGAGGATGTCTTCGTCGCGCTGGTGCTGCGTGAGGGAGGAGTGGCAGACGCATGAGCCGGACCAGGCTGTGGGCAATCGCACGCAAGGAGCTGTTACAGCTGAAGCGGGATCCCCGCAGCCTGTACCTCGCATTCATCCTGCCGCTGGTGCTGCTGCTGCTGTTCGGTTACGCCATCTCTTTCGACATCCGCAACATCGAGATGGCGGTGCTCGACGAGAGTCTCACGCAGGAGAGCCGCCGACTGGTGCAGGCCTTCGAATCCTCCGGTTACTTCAGCGTCGCCGAGTACCTGGAGCGCCGGGCGGACGCCGACGTCGTTCTCAGTCTGGGCCGCGCGCAACTCGTGCTCGTGATTCCTCCCTCCTACGCCCGCGACCTGGTGTCCGGGCGCCGCGCACCGGTACAACTCCTGTTGGATGGCAGTGACGCCAACACGGCTACGATCGCGCAGAACTACGCCGACGCAATCGTCATGGGGTATTCCGCCAACGTCGTGCCAAAAGGCCGCCGGGTGGTGCTGCCGGTGACGATGGCGAGCCGTGTGTGGTACAACGAGACGCTCGAGAGCCGCAACATGATCGTGCCCGGGCTGGTGGCGGTCATAATGTCGATCATCGCATCGATGCTGACGGCGCTGACCATCGCCCGAGAGTGGGAACGCGGCACCATGGAGCAGCTCGCGGCGACGCCGGTTCACCGTCTCGAAGTAGTGATTGGGAAGCTGCTCCCGTATGTGGCGATCGGGATGTTCGACGTGGCACTCGCGTGCGCCGTCGGGGTCGTAGTGTTCGACGTTCCGTTGCGTGGCAACCTCCTGTTGCTCGGCGTGCTCACGCTGCTCTTCCTGGTCGGCGCGTTCGGGTTGGGGATCTTCATCTCAGCCGCGCTGCGATCGCAGGTGCTCGCTACCCAGGTAGCCATGGTGGCAACCTTCCTTCCCGCGCTGCTGCTCTCGGGCTTCATCTTCCCGATCGCCACGATGCCCCTCACCCTGCGAGCCCTCAGCTACGCCGTACCGGCACGGTACTACGTGACCGTGACCAAGGGGATCTTCCTCAAGGGAGTGGGCCTGGAAGTGCTTTGGGTGGATGCGCTCGCCATGGTCGTGTTCGCGAGCGTCGGGCTGGCGCTCGCGATCGGCGTCTTCAGGAAGGAGATCGCGTGAGCCGCGTTTCGCTGCCGCGCCTGCGCGCGATGGTCAAGAAGGAGTTCAGGCAGCTCCTGCGTGACCCGCGCACCCGCGGCGTGATCTTCGTGGCGCCGGTGATCCAACTCCTGATGTTCGGTTACGCCATGAACACCGACATCCGCGACACGGCGACGTACGTGGTGGACTATGACCAGACCAGCGAGTCGCGGCGCCTCGTCGACGCGTTCCGCGCGACCGGATACTTCAAGATCGTCGGGCAGTCGCGGCGCTCCCAGGACATCGTCCGAGCTCTGGAGCACGGTGAGGCTCTGGTAGCGATCGAGATCCCACGCGGTTTCGCCCGGGACCTCTCCTCCGGCGGCGGCGCCACCGTGCAGATCATCGTCGACGGAACCGAGTCCAACAGCGCGACCGTGGCGCAGGGGTATGCTCAGCGCATCGTGCAGCAGTTCGCCCTGGACCGGGCCGCGTCCACCGGGACGCTGCCCGCCGGCGGCATCGAGTTGCGGGTCCGCGCATGGTACAACCCGACTCTCGAGAGCCGCATGTACAACGTACCGGCGGTGGTGGGCGTGCTGATCATGCTGATGTGCCTCATGCTCACCGCCCTGGCGGTCGTGCGTGAGCGGGAGATCGGCACGCTGGATCAGCTCATGGTGAGTCCGCTCACGCCGGAGGAGTTGATGCTGAGCAAGACACTGCCCGTGGCCGCAATCGCCGTGTTCGACCTGGTGCTGATCTCGGCAACCGCAATCCTCTGGTTCGAGGTCCCGATGCGCGGGTCGCCGCCGGCGCTGCTGGCAGCCGCCCTGCTCTACATTCTGTCGGGGTTGGCGGTGGGGCTGCTGATATCGACCATATCGCGCACGCAGCAGGAAGCGTTCATGACGATGTTCCTGTTCTTCCAGCCGGCCATCATCCTGTCGGGCTTTTTCTACCCGATCGCCAGCATGCCCGAGGTCTTTCAGTGGATCACCCTGCTCAACCCGGTGCGCCACTTCCTGGAGATTGTGCGCGGGATCTTCCTCAAGGGAGAGGGGATTGTTGCCCTGTGGCCGCAGTACCTGGCTCTCGCCGTGATGGCCGTGGGCGTCTTGCGGCTCGCGGTGCTGCGCTTCCCGAAGACCGTGGGCCAGTGAGCCTCAGCCGGCGCCCTCGGGCGCCGTGCGATCCACCGGGATCGGCGCCACCGGCGCGCCCTCGATGAGCCGTTCCAGGCCTCCCACCACCACCTGTTCGCCCACGTCCACACCGCTGAGGATCTCCACGAACCCCGGCGTGCGGACGCCGAGCTCCACCTCGCGCCGCGTCGCCAGGCCTTCGGCGATCACCCACACGTAGTCGGCGCCCTGGAGCGGCAGGATCGCATCCTCAGGCACCACCACGGCATCGGGCCGTACCTCGGTCGTGAGCCGCACCTCGATGAACATCCCCGGCTTGAGCACGCGATTACGGTTGCGGACCATCGCCTTCACCGTGATCGCGCGCGCCGGCAGCTCGACGATGGGATCGATGAAGTCCACGACGCCCGAGAGTTCCTGGTCGGGCACGGCCGCCACGCGGAATGTGATCTCCTGGCCCATCTCGAGCCGCTCCGCATGGCGCTCCGGCACGCGGAACACCGCACGCTGCGGATCGACCGTCTGCAGGGTCGTGAGGCGGTCGGAGGTGGTGACGTAGTCGCCCATGCTCACGTACCGCTGGCCCACGACTCCCGCGAACGGCGCCCGCACTACCGTGCGCTCAAGCCGCACCTGCTGCAGCTGGAGCCGAGCGTCGGCGCTGCGCGCGTTGGCTTCGGCCTGCTCCAGATCCGCCTCGGACGATGCGTTCTGCTGCATGAGATCCCGGGTGCGGGCGAGCGCCTGCTGCGCCAGGTCCCTCTCCGCCTCGAGCCGTGCCACCTCGGCCTTGAGCTCGGCGTCGTCGACCTTGAAGAGCGGGGTACCGCGCGCCACCTCCGTTCCCTCGCGCGCCAGTATGCCTACCAAGCGGCCCGTGATCTCGGGCCGCAACTCGATGGACTGTACGGCCTCGATCTGGCCCGTTGCACGGATCGCGTCCAGGACCGTGTCGGTGAATGCGGCGGTGACCTCGACCGGCGTCGGGGGACGTCCGCCTCCTTGCCCTTCGCCGTCGCCCGGATCTTCGTTGCCGCAACCGGCCAGCGCTGCGGCCGTCATCGCAGCCGTGAGTGTCAGTGTGATGTTCATGGCTCTCATTTCGGGTAAATCCGCCGCCCGAGTAGGGCTTCCAATCCGGCCAGCGCCAGACGCTCGGCCTGGCTCGCCTGCACCAACGTCGCCTCTGCCTCCACCAAGGACACCTGAGCCGTGAGCAGATCGAGGATGGTGGTGGCCCCGACCCTGTACCGTTCCTGATTGACCCGCATGTTCTCCCGCGCGACTACCACCGCGACCTCCGCCAGATCCGCACTGGCGCGCGCCGTCTCGAACACCTCGTACGCCGCGACCACGTCGCGCCGCACTTCGCGCTCAATGTCGTCGCGCAGCGCCCGAGCCACCTCGCGATTGGACTTGGCCTGGGAGAGTTGGATCTCCCGCTGCGCGTTGTTCCAGATCGGGAAGTTGATCGAGAACCCATAGATCCACCGGCGCGAGTCATCCGGCAGGAAGAACTCATCCCCGAAGGCCTGATACGTGGCGAACAGATCAACGCGAGGGAGATACTGGCCCATGACCGCGCTATACGCCCGCGCGGCGGCCTGCGCCCCCTCCTGCGCCGCCCGATAGCGCGGCCCCTCCTGCAGCGCCTCCAGCACCGCCTGCCGCTCCGTGATGGGGAGCGGCCCCGACGGCAGCGTGTCCAGCGGCGCAGCGTCTACCGGTTCGGGAACTCCGATGCGGCGGCCCAGCTCAATGCGTGCCACCCTCAACGTGGCCCGCTGCCGCAGGAGATCCACCTGGGCACGCGTGAGCTCCAGCAGCAGTTGCAGCGAGTCCGTCTGGACGGCGGCGCCACCCAGCACGCGCGCACGCGCGATGGCGAACTGCTCCTCCGCCCGCCGCACCCGCTCCGCGGCCACCCGCATGAGCTCCCTCTGAGCCAGCACGTCGTAGTAGTCGGCCTCGGTGAGCAACGCCGTCTGGAATCGGGCTTGCAGCTCGTTCGCGTCGGCCGCTGCAACCGCGGCGCCGGCCCGGCCGGCCTCGAAGAACTTGCTCAGCCCGTTGAACAGGTTGAGCCGCATGTCGATCTGTGCCTGGGTCAGACGATTGGCGAAATCCCCGGTTCCGAAGTTGAAGACCTGATTGTTCGACCGGGTTTGCGTGACCGAGAGCGTGGTGGCCGGAATGATGAACGCCGCGTAGGCCGCGCGCTGCTGCCACTTGGCATCGACTACGTTCCGCAGCGCCGCGACGTAGTTGGGGTCCACGTTGGCCGCGCGCCGCAGAGCGTCCGCGAGAGTCACGACCATGAGCGAGTCGGGTCCCTGAGGAACGCTCGCCGCGGATGCGGCCGCGGGAACCGCCAGCTGGAACACCGTCAGTAGCGTCGCGATCATCGCGCCTCCGCCGGCTCGAGCTTGGGTGTCCGCTTCCCGACCCTGAACTGGAGGCCGTCCAGCAACACGTATACGACCGGCACCAGGAAGATCGTGAGTATGGTCGAGAACAGCAGCCCGCCCACGATGGCGTAACCGAGCGGGCGCCGGCTAGCCGCGCCCGCGCCAAGCCCCAGCGCGATGGGCATCGTCGCCATGATGGTGGCCATGGACGTCATCACGATGGGGCGCAGCCGGATCCTGCCGGCCTCGAGCATCGCCTCCGTAGCGTTCATGCCTCTCGCCTTCAGCTGGTTGCCGTACTCCACCAACAGGATCGAGTTCTTGGTCACGATTCCTACGAGCAGGATCATCCCGATCTGGCTGAACAGATTGAGCGTCGAGCCGGCGAGCAGTAGGGTCACCAGCGCACCCGTCACCGCCAGGGGCACGGCGAGCAACACCGTGAACGGGTGTACAAGGGACTCGAACTGCGCGGCCAGCACCATGTACACGACTACCAGCGCGAGCATGAACGCGAAGTACAGCGCGGTGCCGCTCTCATCGAGCTCGCGCGACTCCCCGGCCAGCGCGACACTGCTCCCGACCGGGAGCACCTCCCGTGCCGCCGCTCCGAGCGAGTCCAGCGCCTCACCCAGGGTGAAGCCCGGGGCCAGGTTGCCCGACAGCGTGAACGAGCGCACCCGGTTGAAGTGGTTTAGCTGGCGCGGTCCCACACCCTCCTCCACGGTGGCCACCGCGTCGAGCTGCACCAGGGTGCGATCCCGCCCGCGTACGTACAGACCGGTCATGTCGCTGGGCGTGGCGCGCTCCTCGGGCGCGAGCTGCACGATCACGTCGTACAGCTTGTTCGCCCGTGTGAACGTGCTGATCCGCTGCCCGCCCAGCATGGCCTGGAGGGTGGACGAGACGTCACGGATGGGCACGCCCAGGTCCTCGGCCCGGTCGCGGTCGTAGCGCACCACGAGCTCCGGCTTGTTCACGCGGAGGTCGGTATCCACGTTCACCAGCCCGTTGATCTGCCGGGCCCGCGGCACCAGCCGCGCCATCCCCGCCGTAAGAGAGTCGAAGTTGGGGTGACGCACGACGAACTGAACCGGGCTCCCGAAGCCGAACGCCGGCGGCTGATTCGCAAAGGCGAACACGCCGGGCAGGCCGAACAGCTGCATCTGCACCTCGCCCACGATCTCCTGCACGGAGCGGTCGCGGTCCTCCCACTCGGCGAGACGCACGAACCCGATCCCGCTGTTCACCCGGCCGCCCCAGCCCACGATGCTGAAGTAGGCGTCGATGCCTTCCGTGCGGTCCAGGATCGCCTCGACCTGTCGCTGGTATCCGTCCGTGTACCCCAGCGAAGCGCCCTCCGGCGCGACCGTGATCGTCATGAAGAACCCGCGGTCCTCCGGCGGCACGAACTCCCGCTTGAGGGACCGGAACACCACCACCGCCACGACCACGGTTACCACGGCGCTGCCGATCACGAGCCAGCGGCGCCGCAGCGCCATCCGCAAGGCGCCCTGGTATGTGTCTGCGATCCGCAGGAAAGCCCGCTCGAACATCTGGAAGACGCGGCCGTGCGTCTTGGGCGCCTCGAGCACCTTGGCGCAGAGCATCGGCGTCAGCGTGAGCGCCACCCAGCTCGAGATGACGACGGCGACGGCGAGGGTGACGCCGAACTCGTTGAACAGCCGCCCGGTGGTGCCCTGCAGGAAGGCCAGCGGTGAGAATACGGCCACCAACGCCACGGTCGTCGCGATCACGGCGAACGCGATCTCGCTGGTGCCCTTCCGTGCGGCATCGAGCGGCGTCTCGCCCAGCTCCTCCTGATGCCGGTACGCGTTCTCCATCACGATGATCGCGTCGTCCACCACGATACCGATGGCGAGGATGAGCGCCAGCAGAGTGAAGTTGTTGATCGTGAAGCCCAGGAAGTACATCGCCCCGAACGCCGCCACGATGGACACCGGGATGGCGAGGCCCGGGATGATCGTCGCCCGCGGGTTGCGCAGGAAGACGAAGATGATGACGATGACCAGGATGCCGGCGAGGATGAGTGTGTCCTCCGCCTCCTTGATGGAGCGCCGCACGAACCGGGCGCCGTCGAATCCGACGTCGATGCGTATCCCCGGCGGCAGCGCCTCCTGGATGCCGGGCAGCTCCGCCCGGATCGCGTCGGACACCTGGATCAGATTGGCCTTCGACTGGCGCACGACTCCGATGGCCACCGCCGAGTTGCCCCGGAAGCGCAGCACGGTGCGGTCGTTCTCCGGTCCCAACTCGACCCGGGCCACGTCCCTGAGCTTCACCAGCTGCCCGTTCTGGTTGGCCACGGTGAGGTTGCCGAACTCGTCGGGTGTCTTGAGCTCACCCAGGGAGCGCACCGTGAATTCGCGCCGCTCGGACTCGATCCGCCCCGCCGGGATCTCCACGTTGCGGCTCCGCACCGCGGCCTGGATGTCCTGCACCGTGAGGCTCTGGGCCGCCAGCCGGCTGGGCGAGAGCCAGATGCGCATCGAGTAGCGGCGCTCGCCGAACACCTGCGCGCGCCCCACACCCGTCAGCGTCTGCAATCGCATCTTGACCTCACGGTCCGCGATGTCCGACAGCTGGAGCAGGTCGTAGTTGTCTCCGGACAACGCCAGCCAGAAGAACGGCTGTGCGTCGGCATCCTGCTTGGTGACGACGGGCTCCTCGATGTCCTGGGGCAGCCGGCCGCGCACGCGCGAGACTTTGTCACGCACGTCCTGGGCGGCGACCTCCAGGTCCCGGTCCAGCGTGAACTCCAGGGTGATGTTGCTGAACTGCTCGACGCTCGAGCTGGTGAGGGTCCTCAGGCCCGGAATCGTGCTCAGTTCCTCCTCGAGGATGTCGGTCACCGCGGACTCGATCACGCGCGGATTGGCGCCACGCAGGAAGGTCGAAACCGAGACGATCGGGGAGTCCACGTCGGGGAACTCGCGGACTGGGAGCCGCAGAAACCCAATCATGCCGAAGAGGACCAATGCCGCACTCACCATGCTGGTGAGCACTGGCCGGCGAATGGCGGTGTCGGACAGCTTCAAGGAAGTGCCTCTGGGTTGGCAGACAAGTTCTCAATATACCCGGGGCTCAGCCTGCCGGTTGCAGAAGCC
>JAUVTI010000191.1 GCA_030601605.1 Gemmatimonadales bacterium | reverse complement strand
GCTTCGGCTGCGTCTGCGCCCTCGCTCATGCCACCCAGACCGCCACGGCGGCGTGGCGGGAGGGCGCGCCGGTCTCGTCGCGCGCCCGCGCGCCCCGTCCGGCTAACCGGGCGGGGTTCGTTGCGGCTGACGGGGGTGGTTTGGAGCCCGGCCTCCCATTAGCTTGCGCCCAGAATCCCGGGCGGCTCTGCCCGGTCAGGGAGCCCGAGAGGAAGGGGGGGCACTACGCTGAAACTCGTCCGCGCACTTGCGGTTGGAGCCATTGCGGCCGCGTTCGCAGTGGGCTGCAGCGACGGCACTGGGTCCGGTGACGAGATCACGGTTGGCGACCTGGTCGGAACCTGGACGGCCACGGAGTTCACCTACACGAACCAGGCCGATCTCGATGAGAGCGTCAACATGATGCTCTTCGGCTTCGACCTGACCATCACGGTCGCGGGTGGCGGGAACTTCACGGGCACGATGCAGGAGACGGCCGTCTCGCCCGTCGTGAGCGTCGCGGGGACGATCGTGATCGACGGGAATACGATGACGCTGACGTTCATACAGCCACCCTCGCTCGATCCCATCTCGGGCGCGTTCACGCTGACCACGGGCAACCCCGACGTGCTGAGGGTGACTGCTACGACCGGTGTGACCTTCGACTTCGGGATCATCGGCGGCGACCCGGGCGAGGTGCCGGCCAGCCTGACGCTCGAGATGGAGCGGCCGTAGTCCAGCGTTTCACCGGGAAGTGAAGCGGGCCCCGCGAAGACGGGGCCCGCTTTCTTTGTGGCGGGTCCCGTTGCGAGGGCCAGTGCGCGAGGGGATGTTATACCGGTGCCGCCATGCCGACAATGAGAGTTCTCTCCGCAGCCGACCTGCGGAGCGCCCTGCCCATGCGGGAGGCGATCGACGCGATGCGCGACGCCTTCGGCCAGCTATCCGGAGGACGCGCGGAGCTGCCCCTTCGCGCGAGCATCACTGTGCCGCGGGAGAGCGGTTTGGCTCTGGTGATGTCAGCGCGCTGCGAAGTGCCGTTCGGGCTGGGTGCGAAGTTCGTGACGGTGTATCCCGGAAACCCAGCGGCTGGCCGGCCGCTGGTGCACGCTGCCGTTCTGCTGTTCGATCCCGAGACCGGCGTGCCGGCGGCGCTGCTGGAGGGCACCGCGCTCACCGCGCTTCGCACCGGCGCTGCGAGCGGACTGGCCACCGAGCTGCTCGCGCGCGAGGACGCCACTCGGGTGGCGGTGATCGGGTCAGGGGTGCAGGCGCGCACGCAGCTCGAGGCGGTGTGCTGTGTGCGGCCGGTCGAGTCGGTGTCCGTGTACTCCATCGACCGGTCTGGGGCCGAGCGCTTCGCCCAGGAGATGGCCGGCAACCGCGGCGTACCGGGTGACGTGCGGGTTGTGGGGTCGGCGCGTGAGGCGGCCCGCGAGGCGGACATCGTCTGCACGGCAACGTCGTCCACCGATCCGGTGCTGGGTCCCGACGACGTCGCCTCGGGGGTCCACGTCAACGCCATCGGTTCGTTCACACCCGAGATGCAGGAGATCGATCCGGCCCTGATCGGTGGCGCGCGGGTGTTCGTGGACCAGCGCCAGGCCTCGCTCGCGGAGTCGGGCGAGATCATCGCAGCCGTGCGGGACGGCCTGATCGAGGAGCGGGAGCTGTTCGAGCTCGGCGAGATAGTGAACGGAGAGGTGCGCGGCCGCGTGGATGACGCCCAGATAACGCTGTTCAAGTCGGTTGGGGTGGCGGTGCAGGACCTGTGCGCCGGGGCGCGGGCGCTGGAGCGGGCGGCGAAAGAGGGGCTGGGGGCGGAGGTCGAGCTCTGACCCGGAAGCCGCGGAACGACGCTGGGGCGAGAATCAGGCGACGGCGGCGGCCTATTCGTCGGGCCGGCGGGGGGAGCGCCGGCGATTTCGGACAGGTCGAATCGGCATTCCGCGCCCGCATCTAGCGGAGCCATCCGGCGGGCCGTAGTATGAAGATTCGCCAGCCTCGAGGGGCGGCATGGTCGACATCTCGAAGCGGCTGCGTGACAGCCTGGGGGGACGCTACGAGATCGAGCGCGAGCTCGGTCATGGGGGGATGGCTCACGTCTTCCTCGCGCGTGACCTCAAGCACGAGCGCCCCGTTGCCATCAAGGTCATCCGTCCCGAGCTGAGCGCATCTCTCGGAAGCGACCGCTTCCTGCGTGAGATCAAGATCGCAGCGAAGCTGCAACATCCCCACATCGTTCCGCTGTACGACTCGGGAGAGGCCGACGGTCTGCTCTACTATGTGATGCCGTACGTGGAGGGCGAAGCGCTGCGGGAGCGGCTGAAACGTGAGAAGCAGCTTCCGCTGGAGGACGCGCTGCAGATCTGCCGCGACGTAGCCGAGGCGTTGAGCTATGCCCACAGCCACGGCGTAGTCCACCGCGACATCAAGCCGGAGAACGTTCTCATCTCCGGTGAGCGGGCGATGGTAGCCGACTTCGGCATCGCACACGCCGTGAGCGAGGCCGGCGGCGAGAGCCTCACCGACTCGGGCATGGTGATAGGGACCCCGGCCTACATGAGCCCCGAGCAGGCGACCGGCGAGCACGAGCTCGACTCGCGCAGCGACATCTACTCGCTGGGCTGCGTCCTGTATGAGATGCTGGCCGGCGAGACCCCTTTCACCGGACCCAGCGGACAGGCCATCATCGCGCGGCACGTGAGCCAGCCGCCGCCGTCGCTTCGCATCGTGCGGCCGAGCGTGCCGCTCTCGGTAGAGCAAGCCCTCGAAAAGAGCCTCGCCAAGGTGCCCGCGGACCGCTATGCCACGGCCCACCAGTTCTCGCAGGCGCTGACGCGCGTGTCGGCAGCGGTGAGCCTGCGGAGGGTGAAGAGGTGGGTGTGGGCGACAGTGTGGAGCGGAGCGGCGGTGCTGGTGCTGGTGGCCATGGCGTTGATGTTATGGCCGGGGGTGTTCCGGGGGGAGAGTCTGCGACCCGGGTACTTCGTGGTCGGGTCGCTCGTCGAGCCGGGTGCGGTTCAAGACACATACGTACACCGAGGCTTCGTTGAGGCTCTTCGCCAGGCGGTACGGCAGCTGCCGGATGCCACGCTCGAGGAAAGCACTCGAGTCAACAGCCAGCGCCAGGAGCGGGGTGAGCCCCAGACGGTAAGCGATTGGCTGGAAATCACGCGCAGACTCGGCGCGGCCGAGCTGGTGCTGCTGTCCATCACATCAGCGGGTGACTCGACGCAGGTGGAGGTGCTGCGGTTTGATGCCCGCACGGGGGAGTCGATAGGACGGGCACTTCCAGTGATGTTCGCGGGGCAGGTGGACCCGAACACAGTGATCGAGGAGTTGGCCGAGCGACTGTTCGATATGCCGCCCAATTCCATCACGTTGCCGGTGTACGGCAGCGAGGAGGCGGTACGCGAGTACAATGCTGGTGCAATCGCGCTCGCGGCGTTCGACTTCAGGGAAGCGGAGGGTCACTTCCTCCGTGCCCTGGACCTGGATCCGGGTCACGCGAGGGCGAGTCTGTGGCTTGCCCAGGTTCGGATGTGGGTGGGGGATCCTGCCGACGGCTGGCGGGCTGCGGCGCAAAGAGCGGCCGAGAGCGAGCGCTTGGCGGCAGACGTGGACGAGGCGGCCCGAGCTCGGGCGCTCTTCCTCCTGGCCAGTGAGCAGTTCCCTCAGGCTTGCGCACTCTACGACAGCCTGGTGAATGAGAGCCGCACGAGCTTCCACGCCTGGTACGGATTGGCGGTGTGTCACAGGAGCGATCACATCGTCGTGCCGGATTCAGCGAGCCCCTCAGGATGGCGGTACCGCACCAGCTTCGGTGAAGCTGCGAACGCCTATGAACAGGCCTTCGATCTGGCACCGTCGTTCGCGTTCGCCTGGAAGCAGAGGGTGCTCGTCCAGCTCGACAGTGTGCTCTTCACCGAATCGAAC
>JAUVTI010000219.1 GCA_030601605.1 Gemmatimonadales bacterium | reverse complement strand
GATAGTCGCCGGGAGCGTGATCGAGTACGAAGGAGTGAACCTGTTGGAGCTCTCCCCGCGCGAGCTGAGGCACATCCGGGGCGGCGAGATCGCAATGATCTTCCAGGAGCCCGGCACCAGCCTCAACCCGGTGCTGACCGTGGGGGCCCAGATCGCCGAGACGTTGCGTGCGCACAAGGAGATCAGCCGGGACGAAGCGCGGCACCGGTCGGTGGGACTGCTCGACCTGGTGGGCATCCCGGATCCGGACGAGCGAGCGAGCCAGTACCCGCACCAGCTGAGCGGCGGGATGCAGCAGCGCGTCATGATTGCGATGGCGCTGTCGTGCGAGCCCAAGATCCTGATCGCCGACGAGCCCACAACCGCGCTCGACGTGACGATTCAGGCGCAGATACTCGAACTGCTCGCCGCGCTGCAGCGTCAGCTCGGCATGGCGATGATCTTCATCACCCACGACCTCGGTGTCGTGGCCGGCATCGCAGACCGGATAGCCGTGATGTACGGCGGCCAGATCATAGAGGAAGCCGTCGCGAAGAGCCTGTTCCAGCGCGCGGCGCACCCCTACACGGAGGCCCTGCTCGAGGCCGCGCCACGCATCGACGCAAAGACCGATCGTCTCGCGGTCATCCCCGGCGCGGTTCCCCCGGCCACCGCCTGGCCCGCCGGTTGCCGCTTCCACACGCGCTGCCCCCACGCCTGGGAGCACTGCAGTGGAGCGGTGCCGGATCTGCTGCCGCTACCGCCCGAGCATCGCGCGCGATGCTGGCTCGTGGTGGAGCCTCACCGGAGGCGCGCGTGAGCTCCCTCTTTGTGGAGATCGAGCACCTGGTAAAGGAGTTTCGCACCCACGGCGGGCTCTTCGGCAAGCGGCTCACGGTGCGAGCGGTGGACGGCGTGAGCCTCGCCATGGTGCGCGGCGAAACGCTGGGACTGGTGGGCGAGAGCGGAAGCGGCAAGACCACTCTGGGACGGGTGATCCTTCGACTGCTGGAGCCCACCACAGGAACGGTGCGGTTCGACGGCGAGGACGTGTTCGGGCTGGACAGGACAGCCTTGAGAGCGCTCCGCCGGCGGATGCAGATCGTATTCCAGGATTCCTCGGGTTCGCTCAACCCGCGGATGACCGTGGGCGACGCGGTCAGGGAGCCGCTCGTCGTGCACAGACTGGCGCGTGGCTCCGATGCGGATGAGCGTGTGGCAGCGCTGTTTCGCGAGGTGGGACTCGACCCCGGTTACGTGACCGCATACCCCCATGAGCTGTCGGGCGGGCAGCGTCAGCGCGTGGGGATCGCCCGGGCACTCTCGGTGGAACCCGAGTTCATCGTGCTGGACGAGCCCGTCTCCGCACTCGACGTCTCCGTCCAGGCGCAGGTTCTGAACCTGCTCGCCGACCTCAAGGCGCGGCGCGGACTCACCTACCTGTTCATCGCACACGACCTCGCCGTGGTGCACCACCTGGCAGACCGCGTGGCGGTAATGTACCTGGGCAAGCTCGTGGAGAGCGCCGCTGCCGAGGCACTCTATGCCGCGCCGCTCCATCCCTATACCACTTCCCTGCTCTCGGCGGCTCCCGCGCCCGACCCGGCGGTGGCGCGGCAGCGCGTCGTCCTGCTGGGCGATGCGCCCAGTCCGCACGCCCCTCCACCGGGCTGCGTGTTCCACACGCGCTGCCCACACCCGCTCAAGAGTGAGATATGCCGGGACGAGCTGCCCGTACTGCACAAAGTGGAGGGGGGCCGCTGGGTGGCGTGCCACTACGCACACGAGCCGCTCCCCACACCGGGGCACGGCTCGACCCGTGCGTCCGTCCCGGAGGACTGAGCCCCGCGCCCCGGATCAGCGCCGGGTGCGGATCACTCCGATGACGTCTGCCAGAACGGGCGCCACTTCTCCTCGGGTGGCGGCGGCGTGACCAGCGTAACGCCCACCAGGCACAGGATCGATGCGAAGGCCGCCGGATAGATGATGTAGTCGTAGCTCAGCGGCAGAGAAAAGAAGCCCAGGTTCAGGCTCTCGACCCCGGCGTTGGCCAGTCCGGCGAAGACCAGAGTCGCGACCATTCCCGCAGCGATCGACGCGGTCCCAGCCGCGGGAGTCACGCGGCGCCACAGGAACGCGGCCAGCAGTGCGGGAGTCACGGCGGCTCCCACCATCGTGTAGGCGTAGAGCGCCATGTCCAGGATGCTCTCGAAGAACGTGGACACGACGTATGCCACGACGGCCAGCACGGCTATCATCACCCGTTGGAACGTCACGATCGTCTGCTGCTTTGCTCCCGGGTTGATGAACCGCTGGTAGATGTCCCGCGCGAGGTTGGTAGACGGGACCATCAGGAAGGTGTTCGCGGTGGAGAATATGATGGCCACCGCCCCGACCAACAGCGCGACGCCGGCTACGAGCGGCAGGGCGTGGACCGCCACTTCCAGCACGATCGTCTCCGTCGCCGGCACGTTGAACTGACCGGGCGTGGGCTGGAACGCCGGATCGTTCCAGAACACGCCGGCGCCGAACACGGCAACCGAGGCCAACACGGTCTCCACTACGATCACACCGATGATCATGCCGATCACCGCCTGCCGCGCCGCCTTCGCGCTGGCGGCGGACATGAACTTCTGATAGATGCTGCTCTCACCCAGCAAGAGGAAAAACGTGGGGAAGAACAGCCCCAGCCCCGCGGCGACGCCCACGCTGCCGAACAGCGTGAAGTGGGTCGCGGGGAGCGTGGCGGTGAGACCGGCCAGTCCGCCGGCGGCCTTGAGCGTGAGCGGCGCCGCGATGAGCACGGCCCCCGTGATCAGGACTCCGTTGATGAGGTCCAGCGCCACGATGGACATCATTCCGGCCATTACCGTATAGACGACCACCAGCGCTGCGGTGACGGCCGAGCCGACCGCCGGATCCCATCCCATCAGGATGTTGAGCAGGCGACCGCCGCCGATGAACTGGTAACTCGCGATCGTGATGTAGGCGATGATGATTGCGACCGTTCCCAGGACCCGAGCGGCAGGGTTATACCGCGTCTCCAGCAGGTCTGGGACCGTGTACTGGGCGATGCGCCGCACCCGCGGCGCCAGAAAGTAGACGATGGCAATGCCCACCCAGGCCCCTGCGCTCATCCACAGCGCCGAGAAGCCGTGGCGGAACGCCCGTCCGGCCCCGCCGAACAGGCTGCCCGATCCGATC
>JAUVTI010000062.1 GCA_030601605.1 Gemmatimonadales bacterium | reverse complement strand
GCCCGAGAGCCGCTGCTGCCGCACCAGATCATCCAGGAGCTGCTGGACGACCACGAGCGGCTCGGCATCGATCTGATCATCGCCAAGGCCCTGACGAACCTCGTAGGCGTCTACCCGGTCGGCTCATGCGTCGTGCTCGATACGCGCGAGGTCGGTATCGTGCGCGGCGCCAACCCGGACCCGACCCAGATCAGCCACCCACTTGTGCGAATCGTCTACACAGCGGACGGCAACCGGCTCACCGACGGCCCGGTGGTAGACCTCGCCGAGAGGGGACCAGATGGTTCCGACAGGCGGAGGATCCTGAAGTTGACGGATCCGGAGAAGTTCGGTATAACGCCGGGTGACTACTGCGTGTAGGGTACAACCCGGGGTGATCCCTTACAGCCTATTTGAGGTTGGTTCTGTACACTCGCGCCAGGTTCCCGGGCACTCGCCCTCCGGACCCGCCGGGGCTCCGATCCCGTAACGCGGCCTATTGCAATGCCTTAGCCATCGGTATAGCTTGTGCCAGACTCCTCCCGCCCGTTCGGCTTGAGCGAGGCGGGTTATTTGTGGGTCGGCAGGAGAGTGACGGTGCGCTGTCTTACTCTGAACGCGTCGTTCGAACCGCTTACGCTCGTACCGATCCGTCGCGCCCTTCGCCTTGTCATCGACGGCAAGGCTGAGATTGTGGAGGCCGACGGCGAGCGCATGATGCGGAGTGCGCGCCTCAGCGTCCCCAAGCCGGCCGTGATCCGCCTGGTGCGGTTCGTCCACGTTCCCCGCAGGTTCCGCCGCCAGGTCACCAACACGTTCCTCTTCGCGCGCGACGCCTACAGCTGCCAGTTCTGCTCCCGTTCCGAGTCGGAGCTCGGGTTCCGCGAGTGCCTCACGCGCGACCACCTCGTTCCGCTGTCCCGCGGGGGCACCAACGACTGGAGCAACGTCGTCACCGCCTGCTCGACGTGTAACACCCGCAAGGGCAACCGCCTGCCCGCAGAGTGCGGCATGAATCTGCAGCGGCTGCCGGCGGAGCCTCACTTCGTGTACCTCACCTGGGCGGTGCGCAAGCTGACGTTGATTCAGGAGAAGTACATCAGGGTGTTCTACGGCGAAGCCACGCTGCGGCAGCTGCGGGTGCTCTAGCCGCTGCGAACTTCTCAGTGCAGTCGCTCGGCCAGCCATTTCCCTCCGCGAACTTCGACCTCTGGGTTCCTGCGGCTCGGCCAGTCAGTCACCTCCGCGAACTGCAGTACGCGGGCGTCCGTCTCCTCTTGGCAGCGGGTGCGACTTGCGCCGCGTACTGACGTTCGCTACGGCGACCGCCTGTGCCTCGCCGCTGCAGGCACCTTCGCACCGGCACTCGCGCGGTCGTACGTTTCCCGTTTCCCGTTTCCCGCGCGCCTTTGGCGGTCCTGACCCTCACCCCCAACCCCCCGATCCTATGAAATCCCATACCGAGTACCTCTGGTTCAAGACGAAGCAGCGGCAGGAGATCATCGACATCACCGACACCGTGGTCGAGCACGTGGAGGCCAGTGGCGTGCAGGAGGGGTTCGTGCTCGTCTCGGCTATGCACATCACCGCCTCGGTGTTCGTGAACGACCACGAGTCGGGGCTGTGGCACGACATCCTCGAGTGGCTCGAGGGGACGGTGGCGCCGTGGGAGCCCGACCGCTACCGGCACAACCTGACCGGCGAGGACAACGGGGCCGCGCACCTGAGGAGCCTGACCATAGGCCACGAGGTGATCGTGCCCATCACGAAGGGCGAGCTGGACCTGGGTCCCTGGCAGCGGGTGTTCTACGGCGAGTGGGACGGGAAGCGCAGGAAGCGGGTGATCGTGAAGGTCCTGGGGGAGTGAGGACCCGCCCTCAGCTTGTAGCGACCTCGTAAGTCTGTTAGTTTCAACGGTTCCCGACGTTTGGGGAGAGAGGGTTTGACAGGCACGTACAACCTGGCAGAGCTGTTCGAGCAGGGTGTTCGGGAGCATCCAGACCGCGAGTGCCTGGTCTTCGGCAATCGCCGCCTCACGTACCAGCAGGTCACCGCCGAGGCAGACGCCCTGGCGGCGGCATTTGCCGGGCTGGGGATCGAGGCCGGCGACCGGCTCGCGGTGGACCTGCCCAATTGGCCCGAATGGGTCATTGCGCTGCTCGCAACTGCCAAGCTGGGCGCCGTATTCGTGCCGCTCTATCCCTCCCTGGGCTACCACGAGCTCAAGTATCAGCTCCGCAACGCGGAGGCGAGCTTGGCGGTGGCAGCCGAATCGCTGGGTGAGCTGGACTACCTCGAGTTGTTCGAGGACCTGATCGGGGAACTGCCCGATCTGCACTACCTGATAACGGTAGGGCAGGAGGACTTCTGGTACGACGACAGGGTCTTCCAGTTCAGCGACCTGGTAACGAGGGGCAGGCGGGTGGGCCAGGTGGAAACCCGGGCCGGTGATCCCGCCGACACGCCCCTAGCGATGATCTACACGTCAGGAACGATGGGCAAGCCGAAGGGAGTGGTGCTCACGCACCGCAACCTGATGTTCACGGCACGCCACATGGCCGAGACCCTGAGCCTCACCGGTGAGGATCGGGTGCTCGTCTCTGTGCCGCTGTTCACGGTGTTCGGTATGCAGATGGTGACGACGGCATTCGCTGCAGGAGGGACGGTAGTGCTCCAGTCCGAGTTCGATCCTCCCGAGGCTCTGGATCTCATCGAGAGCGAGCGAATCACCGTCTTCCCCGGCGTGCCCACGATGTTCCAGCTCCTGATGAACGACCGATCGTTCGGGAGCCGGAACCTCTCCACTGTCAGGACCGGCGTAGTGGCCGGAGCCCCGGTCTCCGTTGACCTCGTACGGCGGATCCGGCAGTGGAACGACGTCCAAATCGCTTACGGCCTGACCGAGACGGGCCCGACGGTGTCGGTAACGCGCTTCGACGATCCCGCGGAGATGCGGGAGAAATCGGTGGGGCGGCCGATCGATGGGGTGGAGGTGCGCGTGGCGGACCTCACCGACGGGTCATTGCACGGTCCGGAGGCAGTTGGCGAGCTGGCCGTCAGGGGTCCCAACGTCATGGCGGGTTATCACCGCATGCCGTCGGAGACCAAGCGGTCGATGACCGCGGAGGGCTTCTTCCTCACCGGCGATCTCGCGATCGTCGACGAGGATGGCTACGTGACGATCGTGGGCCGCTGCAAGGAGATGATCATACGCGGCGGCTACAACGTCTTTCCGCGGGAGTTGGAGGATGTCCTCCGCACGCATCCAGCGGTGGAAGACGCGTGCGTGGTGGGTGTGCCCCACGAGATCCTGGGGGAGCTCATCTGCGCCTGCGTAATCCCCGTGGAGGGAGCGATAGTGACGGGGGATGAGTTGAAGGACTTCAGCCGAGAGCAACTGCCTGACTACAAAGTCCCGGACCGCGTCCGCTTCTTCGACACCTTCCCGATGACCGGGAGCGGGAAGGTGAAGCGAAGGGAGCTGGTGCAGGTCGTGGGGCTGGAATTGAGCAATACATGAACGATCCAAACGCAAGGCGATATCACGTCGCCCAAACCGAGCCGCCGACGCGCGCGCCACACGCGGCCCTGCTCATCGATTTCGACAACGTCACAATGGGGATCCGCTCGGATCTCCAGAGCCAGCTGCGGCGGCTCATGAACTCGGAGATCATCAAGGGCAAGGTCTCCGTTCAGCGGGCGTACGCCGACTGGCGCCGCTACCCGCAGTACATCGTGCCCCTGTCCGAGGCGTCGATCGACCTGATCTTCGCGCCGGCATTCGGGTCCAACAAGAAGAACGCCACCGACATCCGGCTCGCCATCGACGCGCTCGAGATAGTGTTCACCAGGCCGGAGATCGGCACGTTCATCCTCCTTTCCGGGGATTCGGATTTCTCGAGCCTCGTGCTGAAGCTCAAGGAGTACGGCAAGTACGTGATCGGCGTCGGGATCCGCGAGTCCTCGAGCGACCTGCTGGTCCAGAACTGCGACGAGTATTACGGCTACAACGAGCTCACCGGACTCACCAAGGAGAGCGACATCGAGCGCGTCCACCGCGATCCCTGGGAGCTGGTCGTGGAAGCGATCAGCCAGATGAAGCGGGACGACGACGTGATGCGCTCGGACCGGCTGAAGCAGGTGATGCAGTCGATCTACCCCAAGTTCGACGAGAAGGACGCGGGGTTCAGCCGGTTCAGCAAGTTCATTGTGGAGGCATCCCAGCGCGGCCTGCTCAAGCTCCAGAAGCTGGACAACGGCCAGTTCGCGATCGATCTGGGCGAGAACGCGAACGTTCCGCCCGGCGAGGAGGCCGAGCTGCGCAAGCCGGCCGGCGGGAGGAGAGATGCCGGAGGGCGATCCCGTCGCAAGCGGGCTCCGAGGCGCAGGCAGGAGACGGACGAGAGGTCGCGCCAGCTAACGCTCGGAGATGCCTTCGAGCTGCTACGGCGGTCGCTGTTGGCGCTGGGCGCCGTGGGTGAGGAGGCGACGAACGCAGACGCCGCACGAGAGAAGATGGTGGAGCTCCTGGGTTCCGAGTCCGATCCCGTGTTCGAGCGGCCCCGCTTCCAGCGGTTGATGCGGCAGGCGCACGACGCCGACATCATCGAGCTCGTGAAGAGCGATGGCGACGGCTACATGCTGAAGCTGACGGCGCGCGCGGAGGCGGACGGGGCCATTGTGGCGCAGGCCGGCGCGGAACCCGAAGCAGAGGCGAAGGCGGAGGCCGAGGTGAGCGCGGAGCCGGAGAAGAAGACCCGCGCCAAGCGTTCGCGGGCCACTACGCGCAAGGCCAGCAAGAGTGGAGAGCGCACCACTCGCAGCCGCTCCAAGAGGGCGACGAAGCCGGCGGCCTCGGAGACGGAACAGCCCGAGGCGAAGGCCGCGCCAGCTCAGCCTGCGGAGAGCGAGACCGCGAAGCCCGCCGCGAAGCGCAACCCGCGGTATCGCCGCGGATCACGCGGCGGACGGTCCAAGAGAGCGGAGCCGGCCGAGAAGACCGAAGCCGCGACGCCACAGGAGGCGCCGCCGTCGGGGCGTTCGCGCGGTGGCGGCAGCCGTGGTGGTGGTGGCCGGAGAGGCGGAGCGAGGAGCGAATCGGGCGGGGGCGGAGAGCCCGAGGGCGGAGCCCCGAAGGCCGCGGCCCGCGAGACATCGCGGCCCGCAGCAGAATCGGAGAGTGCGGCACAGGCCCCGGGTGGCGACGTGGCCGAGAGCGGCGGATTGCTGCGCCGCATGACCGCGGCGCTCAAGAAGGTGGTGGAGGGGCCGGACGCCGAGAAGTAGGACGGCCGAGTGACCGTTCCCTCCGGCGCACCGCCCTCAGTGCGGTTCTATGCGCGCGACACCGAAAGTGTCGCGCGCGCGCTTTTGGGGTGCATTCTCGAGTCACGTGTGGGCGGGCGGCGCACCGCGGGACGCGTGGTGGAGGTGGAAGCGTACGTCGGACCGCACGATCCGGCGGCGCACGGCTACCTGGGCCGGCGCACGCGGCGCAACGATGCGCTCTTCGGTCGGCCGGGCACCGCCTACGTGTATCGCAGCTACGGAGTGCACTGGTGCTTCAACGCGGTGACGGAGCGGGACGGCTTCCCGTCGGCCGTGCTGGTGCGCGCCCTCGAGCCGCTGGCGGGGTTCGAGGTGATGGGCGAGCGTCGCGGTACGGACCGGGAGCGCATTCTCTGCGCCGGACCGGGGCGCCTGTGCCAGGCGCTGGGGATCGGCGGGGAGCACGACGGACGCAGCCTGGCCCGAGGGCCGGTCAGGATACTGCGGCCGCGCAGCCGGCCCCGGCTCGAGATCACGGTGGGGCCGCGGATCGGTGTCTCCAGCGCCGCCGACTGGCCGCTGCGGTTCTGCGTGGCCGGCTCCCGCTGGCTCTCTCGACCCTGCTGAGATCAGCTCCACGGAGATACGAAACGGGGCCGGCGATACGCCGGCCCCGTTCTCGCATCGGAGTCGGAATCGGTCGGCGCTTACTGTCGCCCGGTCGTCATCTCGGTAGAGGACGAGGCCAGGGCGATGCGCAGGCCTGCGGTGAACACGTGCTGCGAGCTCGTAATCAGGAATTGGTTGGACGCCGGCATGAACTGGTAGTCGCCGAAGATCGCCAGCCGTCCGACCCTCAGCTGCAGGCCACCGGCCAGGACCAGGAACGCCCGGCTCGAGCGCTTCTGGATTTCCTGGAGCGTGACCGACAGCTCCTGTGCGGATGGCGAGCCGGCGTTTGTCGTATCCACACCGCGGATGTTGTGGATGGCGAACCCGCCTCCCAGGTACAGCTCGAACGTGCCCGAGGCGGGGATGGCGTAGATGATCGCCTGCCAGCGCTGGCTGGTCTCCCAGGTGACCTCGGCGGTGCCGGTGGGGCTCAGCCCGTTCGGCACCAGCGACGTGGCGCTGTCGTAGAACATCTGGTCGAAGGCGAGGTACAGTCCCCCCTGCCGCTTGGTGATGAACCAGCTGCCACCCACGCCGTAGGCGTTCTGCCAGTTGGCCTGGGTCGGGGTCTTGTAGCGCATGAGGCTGACCTGGCCGTCCCAGTACCAGCGGTTCTGCCACGTGGCCCGCTGCGCCATCGCAGGCGTCGCGACCATGGCAACGAGCACCACGGTGAGAGCGATTCTGGACACGATTCGCATTTGCCGTACCTCCGCCCGATTAGGCCCCTGACCCCGGTGTCCCTCAGGGTGCGGCGCTCAGGAGCGCCGCGTTGAACAGGAGCTTGAACGTTCCGTGTGTCTGCCCGCGGTGCTGCGGCCGGAATCCGAACAGGATCACGCGGCCCCGGCCCACGGGGACATCTACCAACGCCGCCTTCCCGGCGAGCTTCTCCTCGATCACCGGATAGCCGGATCTGAGCGGCGTCGGCAAATATTTGCCCAGGACCCGGGCCGGGGCCGCGGCATCCATCACAATCCCGTGCGCGAAGAAGACGTGGGCAGAATCCCCCAAACCCGACGTCAGCGCCCCTCCGGGCTCCAAAGCCACCCCGAAAATAGAGCCTGGCGCCCAAAAACCCAATACCCCAGCCGAGGTTGGCTCTTGAGCTAGGGCGTTGCCAACAGGGAGGTTAAGCCGCGACATCGCGAAAGTACTTGAAGCATCCAGGGTCACCAGTACCCCGCCGTCCCGCACGAAGTCACTAATGTGCGAGACCCCCTGTTCCCCGATTCCTCCAGCAAATTGGGGTGGAACGCTTGTTTATGAGCGCCCACTCACGATGGAGGAATCGCTCACATCCGGCAGAATCAGGACGTCCAGGACCTCGCCGAGGTGCCCCGCCCGGAGCAGCGAATCCGAAACGGACATATAAGGAATGCCGTGCTGCTCGAGGACCCAACGGGTCCACCCCTCGTCCATCGAGGCGGTCCAGGGCTTGTAGAGCCCGATCCGGGGGAGGCGCTCCACCACCCCATCCCCCGGCGGGATCAGCCCCTTGGCGGCCCAGGCGTCGAAGCCGTAGAGCGCACTGTGGTCCGCGACCAGGGAGGCCAGCCCGGCGGGGTTGCCAGCTGCCTCGAGGACGACGGCTCCGGGGCGGAGGGTGGCACTCCCCAGCCGGAGGGTGTCGGGGACCACCCAGAGTCGGGCTCCCATCTCCAGGGCCCGCGCAATCGTCCGGCTCTCCATGTTGGACCGGTTGGACAGCACCAGCTGAGGACCGCTCCCATGAACCGTCCCCGGGGCGACCTCGGCCTCGGCGACCACGTCTCCGGCGAGCGGGAACGGTCGCTCGACCTCCACGACCCTCACTCCCATCTGGAGCGGCAGGGTCCACCCCGCCACGTCGTAGGGCCGGACCGGTGGTCCGCCGGGGTACTGCTCCCGCTCGGGATAGCGCTGGATCTCGAGCAGGTCCTTGGCGTGGCTGCGGAACGGCTGCGCCATGGGTACGACGAGGGTGCCCGCCGGGTGGATGCGACCGTCCGCCTCCAACGGCTCGGTCGTCCGGCGCACCTCGATTCCCGCTCCGATCAGGGCGTTGACCAGCACGGCGGAGGCCCAGGGGTCCCGCTGCTCCGGTGGTATCAGATACGCGAACGGGTCTCCGGCCTCGCCCGCGGCTATCGCGCGGCGCCCCAGAGTCACGAACCGGCGGATGAACGACTCTCGCTGGCCCGACACGAGGCGCAGCAGGCCGTCGGCCGCGAGCAGCTCGTACTCCACGATGTCTCCGAGGCGCCACCACCCGCCTTCCCACGGTTGGGGGTAGTTCACGCCGGCCGACGCTGCGCGCAGGTCGTCCTGCTCCTGATGGATCGGCGACGCCAGCCTGACGCTCGCGGCCTCCGACAGGATGCCCACCATGTTGTGGCGCACCGGAACCGTCCGCATGCCGCCGTGCCACCAGAGGTCGAAGCGACTCTGGTGCTGCACCCCGGTCTTCCCGGCGTCGTACAGGGCGGCAGCCATTGCGGTGCCGACCAGGTTCGTGGCCTCGACGACGATCGGATCCAGGTTTGGATTCACCGGGTCGCTGAACGGCGGCACGAACATCCGCGCGCCGCGGCTGCCCATCTGGTGCACGTCCCACACGACCTGGGGGAACCACTCGCGGTACAGCACGCGCGATAGCACCCGCGTCTCGACCTGGGTGAGCATGAACCAGTCGCGGTTGTTGTCGTGTCCCGTGTATGGGTGGTAGAGCCAGGGCAGGGGTCCGCCCTCGTACGGCGTTCCCTGGTGGCTCCGGTACCACGCCACGACCGTATCCAGCCCATCCGGGTTGGCCGAGGGCGTCATCAGCACGACTACGTTCTCGAGCAGCGCGCGGTAGCGCTCCTCGGTGGCCAGCCGGTGCGCCAACGCCATCGAGAAGAGACTCGATCCGATCTCGGTGGAGTGGATGTTGTTGTTGATGAAGACCACGGCCGGCATCGTCCGGACGAGCGAATCCTCCAGAGCCGGTGTCAGGAGCCGCGGATCGGCGAGCAGCGCCTGGGCTCGCTTGATCTGATCCAGCCGCTCTTGATGCCGCGGTGCCGTGATGGTGAGGAGCAGCAGGGGTCGGCCGAGGGTGCTGTGGCCTATCGTGTCCAACCGCACGTAGCCCGAGGCTTCCGCCAGCCTGCCGACGTAGCCCCCGATCTGGGACCAGTCGGCCAGCATCGAGTCGGCGCCCGGCACGAACCCGAGCACTTCCTCGGGAGCCGGGACTCGCTCCTGCCCCGACAGCGACACCGGAGCGGCGAACGGGAGCACGAGCAGCAGGTGAGCGATGGCGTGGCGTGTCACAGGCGTCGCCTCGTGAGTCGAACCGCTAGATGAGCCCGAGCTTCTTCCCGACCTTGGAGAACGCCCTCAGGGCTTCGTCGAGGTCATCGCGGGAATGTCCGGCCGACACCTGGCAGCGCACGCGCGCCTGACCCTTGGGCACTACCGGGTATCCGAAGCCGGTTACGAAGACACCCTCGTCGAGCAGCAGGTTGCTCATCTGGATCGCCTTGGCCGTCTCGCCGAGGATCACGGGGATGATCGGCGTCTCGCCCTGCAGCGGCTTGAAGCCCAGCGCGGCGAGTTGCTCGCGGAAGTAGCGCGCGTTCTCGTGCAGCGTCGTCACGCGCTCGGGGTGCTCGCGCAGGAAGTTCACCGCCGCGAGCGCGCTCCCCGCCACCGTGCAGGGCAGGGCGTTGGAGAACAGTTGGGGCCGCGAGCGCTGCGTGAGGTAGTCGCACAGGGCGGCCGACGAAGCGGTGAATCCGCCGGCTGCCCCGCCGAGAGCCTTCCCGAGGGTGGAAGTGATGATGTCGACTTCCCCGAGGACACCGGCGTGCTCAGGCGTGCCACGGCCGGTGGCGCCCAGGACCCCGGTCGCGTGGGAGTCGTCCACGGCCACCACGGCGTCGTACTTGCGGGCCAGCTCCAGAATGTCCGCCAGCCTGGCGATATCGCCCTCCATCGAGAAGATGCCGTCGGTGAATACCAGCCGGGTGCGGGCGTCCTGCGCCGCCTTGAGCTTCTCCTCCAGGTCCGCCATGTCGGAGTGCTTGTAGACCGCCGCGCGGCTCTTGCCGATCGAACGGGCGAGGCGGATGGCGTCGATGAT
>JAUVTI010000187.1 GCA_030601605.1 Gemmatimonadales bacterium | reverse complement strand
TGGTCGAGTACCACGAGACCTGGTTCAAGCCCAACAACGCGACCCTGGGTACCTACCCTTCCCCCTTCCCCTTTCCCCGTGGGGTGGGGCAGCGGCCGGGTGGCCCCTACCCCTCGCCCACGAGACGCGCCAGGCGCTCCCGCACGATGGGCTGGAGCTCGGGGTCGGCGTCGCGCCACAGGTCCACGAAGCGGTTGTAGTACTCGACCGCGTTTGCCGTGTCGCCGCGCTCCGCGTACACCCTGCGGACGGTTGCCGCATCCCGCACGGTCCCCGCTTGACCTATCTTTGGTGCCGTGGAGCCCATCACATCCCTGATCCAGGCCATGGGCGCAGTCCCCGTCGTCCTGACGGTGCTGCTGTCTCTGATCACCTCAGCGCACGTCGTGCTGTACAAGAGGGACAGCCGCGCCGCCGTGGCATGGGTGGGCCTGGTCTGGCTTGCCCCGATCGTGGGCTCCGCGCTGTACGCCCTGCTCGGCATCAACCGCATCCGGCGCCAGGCCGCCGGGCAGCGTGCCCAGCGGCCCTTCATCGGCTCCGGCGAGATCCCCCGCATGCTGGCGCCCGCCGAGCGGGCCACGCTGCCGGACCAGGTGAGCCATTTCCACACGCTGGCGGAGCTCGTCGACCGGGTGGCCGACCGGCCGCTCACGGCCGGCAACTCCGTGACGCCGCTGATCGACGGTGAAGAGGCCTATCCGGAGATGATCGCCGCCATCGACGGCGCCGAGCGCTCGGTGGCGCTGTGCACGTACATCTTCGACGACGACTACGCCGGCCGCCTGTTCCTGGACGCCCTCGAGCGGGCCACAAGCCGGGGCGTGGAGGTCCGCGTACTGATCGACACGGTTGGGGCCCGCTACTCCCACCCACCCATCCAGCGGGAACTCAAGCACAGGGGAGTGCCACATGCGCTGTTTGGCCGCACCCGGGTGCCGTGGCGCATGCCGTACGTGAACCTGCGCAGCCACCGCAAGATCCTCGTGGTGGACGGGAGACTCGCCTTCACCGGCGGGATGAACATCCGAGAGGGGCACCTGGTGGTCAGGCCGTCCCGCAACCCCACGCAGGACATGCACTTCCGGGTCGAGGGCCCAGTCGTCGCCCAGCTCATGCGCACGTTCTGCGAGGATTGGGCCTACACCACCCACGAGTCCCTGGACGGCGAGCAGTGGTTCCCCGCCCTCTCCAGAGTGGGCGGCGTGGCGGCGCGCGCGGTAAACGACGGACCCGACGAGGATTTCGAGAAGGCGCGCTTCGTTCTGCTGGGCGCACTGGCCTGCGCCCAGAAGTCGGTGCGCATCGTGACCCCGTACTTCCTGCCGGACTCGGGCATCATCAGCGCCCTGGACGTAACCGCGCTCCGGGGGGTGAGGGTGGAGATCATCCTCCCCGAGAAGAACAACCTGGCGTTCGTGCAGTGGGCATCTACCGCACAGCTCTGGCAGGTGCTGCACCGCGGGGCCCATGTGTTTTACGCCCGACCGCCGTTCGATCACTCCAAGATGATGCTGGTGGACGGTGGCTGGTCGCTGTTCGGATCCACCAACTGGGACTCGCGCAGCCTCCGGCTCAACTTCGAGATCATCGTGGAAGCCTACGACACCGCGCTCGCCGCGAAGCTCAACGAGATAGTCGACGCCAAGCTGGAGGGCGCGCGCGAGGTGACGGCAGACGAGGTGAACGGCCGGTCGCTGCCGGTGAAGCTGCGAGATGGGGTGGCCCGGCTGGCAGCGCCGTACCTCTAGCCCGCTCTGCTTTCAGACGCCGGAGCTCAACCCCCGATCACACCCAATATCCACGCCGCACCCAGGGCTCCGTAGATCCCCAGCACATACCCGACGACCGCCATGAGCAGACCCACCGGCGCCATGGCGCGGTGGTAAACACCGGCTACTATCGGCGCCGAGGCAACGCCGCCGATGTTGGCCATGCTGGCAGTCGCGAAGAAGAAGAGCGGCGCCCGCACGATGCGGGCCGCAGCGAGCAGCACCAGCGCGTGCACACCTATCCACACGACGCCCGCTGCCAGGAATGCCGGCGCCTCAATCACAGCCCTCAGGTTGGCCTGGGCGCCGATGGCGCCGAGCAGCAGGTAGAGCGCCGTGTAACCGAACCGGGAGGCGCCGTACTCCTCCAGACGGCTGACCGGTGTAAATGACAGAGCGAGGCCACCGGTCACCACGATGAGCACAGCCCACGTGGTGTGGCTGATGATCGTGGGATCGCCGAGAGCCGGCAGCCGGTCGCCGATCACCGCGGCCAGAATCGCGCTGCCGAACCCGATGCCCACAATGATGACCGAGGTTGCCGTCGTGAGCGGATGGCGGTGCTCCGCCACCGTCGCGAGCCGCCGGTTGGTCTCCTCGATCTTCTCCGTGTGCGCGTTGATGCTCGCATCGAACCGGTGCTGGAACGCGCTGAAGAAGAGCAGCAGCCCCATCCAGCCGTAGCCCACCACCGTATCGATCACGATGATCGGCCCCATGAGCGCGTCCGGCGTCCCCACGCTCTCGGCTATCGCCACCATGTTCGCGGTGCCACCGATCCAGCTCCCCGACAGCGCGGCGAACGCCTTCCAGGACTCCTCCGGCAGAAATGCCCCGAACAGCAGGAACGAAACCACGGCGCCGAGCACGATGCCCACCGAGCCGGCGACCACCATGAACAGCGCCATCGGCCCCAGGCGCAGGATGCTCTTCACGTCCACCGAGAGCATGAGCAGGATCAGGGCCACCAACAGCAGGTAACGAGTCATCCAGCCGTACACCAGCGAGTCGCCGGGGATGATGCCCACCGCCGCCGAGATGGTCGGCACGAAGTAGGCGTATATGACCGGTGGAGTGAGGGCGAAGAGCTTCCTGAACCGGGGAAGCGTGCTCGCCCAGAAGATCAGGCCGGCAACGGCGGCGATGTAGCCGAAGACGGCGGTGGGATCTGTTATCAGGGCGGCGCTGGCGTTCATGAACCCGTCAGCTCACGGAAGAGTCGGGCACTAAGATAACGGTGGGACCCGGCGCGGCTACCGTAGCACGCCGGGCCTTGGGCGGTTTCAAGATCAACGACTCGGCCGGGCACTCTCCACAGCCCGGCCTCGTCGTTTCCCCCTTCCCCTTTCCCCCTCCCCGTAGTTCCCGGTCTTCCTAGCACCACCTCACGCGTACGCGGTACTCGATCGTCGTCTCGCCGCGCGCCGGGACCGTCACCTCATACTTGAACGTGAAGGCATCCAGCTTCGTCGCCTCGTGGCTGGACTCCAGGATGTCCCAGTCGCCGCCCACGGGCTCCACCACCTGGACCTCGGCGTCCTCGTCCTTGTGGTTCCGCAGGTTGATCTCCCAGCTGCTCTCCGAGACGCAGCCGCTGATCACGGTGTAGTCCATCTGGCTCCGGTCGCCCACGACATCGAACGCCTCGCCCATCTTGATGCGGACCCGCTCGTCCCTCGGCGTGTGATCGATCCGGTCCTCACCGATGAACTGCTGGGCTCCCGATCGGTCGGCCTTGTACACCCGGACGATGCCCATTGGGAGCGGCATGCCCAGGTTGTTGTCCTCGCTGTTCTCGATGTCGAGGTACACGCCGACCTTCTGGTTCGACTGGATCTGGCCGTAGGAACCACGGTACCAGTACTGCTGCCCATAGAAGATCAGCCGCTTCCGGATGCCTACGTCCTCGCCCTCGAGCAGAACCACCTGCTTCTGCTCGTTCTGCCGCAGGGTGGTGGGGCGCTGCAGCGTGTAGAGGTGATATTCGAAGAAGCCTTCCTCCACGAACTGCGCCTCGGACGCGGCCGCGCGCAGCGCATCCCTCTCCATGCGGCCCTGTACCTGGGCCGTCACCCGCTGGACGTCGCCGGCCACGAGCTTCAGTTGCGCGTTCTCGTAGGTCGTGCCGCTCTGATTGGTGAGAGTCACCCAGCCGGTCACGTCGCCCAGCGTGTCGTCCTCGTTGATCACGAAGACATAGTCGGCCTTCCAGTTGAGACCCCGCGTAAGATACGAGACCTCCAGCTGCTGCCGC
>JAUVTI010000138.1 GCA_030601605.1 Gemmatimonadales bacterium | reverse complement strand
AGCGGCGTCCATCCCTGCCAACATCTGTGAGGGATATGCTCTCGGCACCAGAGGGCAACTGATACGCTGCGTACGGATCGCCCTGGGTTCGGCCAGCGAGCTGAAGTGTCACCTCGAGCTCGCGCGTGACGTCGAGCTAGTGTCGGGCAGCGACGTCGATGCCCTCATCGCCGCGGTGGAGCGTCTTCTGGGCGTGCTTGTCGGTCTACTGAAGCGCCTGGGGGCAAAGGTCCCGAGTTGATCGCAGTACCCTTCCCCTTTCCCCTTTCCCCCTTCCCCTTCCTGTTTCCCGCTTCCCCTTTCCCGGCCCTATATTCCTCGGCATGACGACCCCGACAGCCCCGCGCACAGTCCGCGCCCCACGCGGGACGGATATCAGCTGCCGCGGCTGGGTCCAGGAAGCCGCGCTGCGAATGCTGATGAACAACCTGGACCCCGAGGTGGCCGAGAAGCCGCAGGACCTGATCGTCTACGGGGGCACGGGCCGCGCTGCTCGCAGTTGGGAGGCGTACGACGCCATCGTCGCCGCACTCAAGTCGCTGGCGAACGACGAGACTCTGCTCGTTCAGTCGGGCAAGCCGGTGGGCGTTTTCCCCACGCACGAGGATGCGCCGCGGGTGCTCATCGCCAACTCGAACCTGGTGGGCCGCTGGGCCAACTGGGACAAGTTCCGCGAGCTGGAGCGCCTGGGGCTGACGATGTACGGCCAGATGACGGCGGGGAGCTGGATCTATATCGGGACGCAGGGAATCCTGCAGGGCACCTACGAGACGTTCGGCGCGCTCGCGGCCCGTAGCTTCGGCGGCTCGCTCGAGGGGCGGATCGTGGTGACCGGAGGGCTCGGCGGGATGGGCGGCGCCCAACCTCTCGCCGCCACGATGAACGAGGGAGTGATGCTCGCCATCGAGGTGGACCCGGCTCGCATCCAGCGGCGGCTGGACACGAAGTACCTCGACGTGATGACGGAGTCGCTGGAGGACGCGTGGGCCCGCGCCACCGCGGCGCGCGACAAGGGCGAGGCGCTCTCGGTGGGGCTCGTCGGCAACTGTGCCGAGGTGCTTCCCGAGATGGTGCGGCGCGGCTGGGTGCCCGACGTGCTCACCGACCAGACCTCGGCGCACGACACGTTGAACGGCTACGTGCCCGCCGGGATCACGCTGGAGCAGGCGTTTGAGCTCAGGACCAGTGATCCCGAGGAGTACGTGAAGCGGGCGCGCGAGTCGATCGCCGTGCACGTCCGCGCGATGCGTGATCTCCAGGACAAGGGCGCCATCACGTTCGACTACGGGAACAACATCCGCACCGAGGCGAAGGACGCGGGCGTGGAGGACGCCTTCGACATCCCCGGCTTCGTGCCGGAGTACATCCGGCCGCTGTTCTGCGAGGGGCAGGGGCCGTTCCGCTGGGTGGCGCTGTCGGGAGATCCCAAGGACGTGTACCGCACCGACGAGCTGGTGCTCGAGCTGTTTCCGGAGAAGGAGCACCTGGCGCGCTGGATCCGTAAGGCGCGCGAGCAGGTCGCCTTCCAGGGACTGCCGGCCCGCATCTGCTGGCTCGGCATGGGCGAGCGCGCGAAGTTCGGGCTCGCGCTCAACGAGCTGGTGCAGAATGGTGCAGTCGCCGCTCCGATCGTGCTCGGGCGCGACCACCTCGACACCGGGTCGGTGGCCTCTCCGTTCCGCGAGACGGAGGGCATGAAGGACGGCTCCGACGCGATCGCCGACTGGCCCATACTCAACGCGCTGCTCAACGCTGTATCGGGCGCTTCGTGGGTCTCGTTCCACCACGGCGGCGGCGTTGGGATCGGCAACAGCCTGCACGCGGGGCAGGTGATCGTTGCCGATGGGACCGACGGGGCGGCGCAGCGCCTCGAGCGGGTGCTCAACAACGATCCCGGCATCGGCGTCGCGCGGCACGCGGACGCCGGCTACCCGGAGGCGGTCGCCACCGCGAAGCAACACGGGATCAGGATCCCGATGCAGGAGGTGGGCGACTGAGCACCCTCCTCGTCGGCGCAAGGCAGGTCGTCACCTGCCGCGGGCCCGCCCGGGCGCGCCGCGGCAACGAGATGGCCGATCTCCAGGTGCTGGATGATGCCGCGGTCCTGATCGGCGACGACGGCGACATCGCGGCGGTCGGGAGTTACGCCGAGCTCGTGGGCCAGGCTGGGGACGCGACCGTCACCGAAGTGGACGGGGTGCTGTTCCCTGGGTTCGTGGACTGCCACACCCACGCAGTGTTCGGGATGGCGCGCCTCGCCGACCAGGAGCGCCGCGCGCGCGGAGAGGGTTACAAGGAGATCGCGGCGGCTGGAGGCGGCATCCTGTCTTCGGTGCGCGACGTGCGGCAGCGCAGTGCGGATGACCTGACCGACCTGACGCGGCGCCGACTGACCCATCTGGTCGCAAACGGCACGACCACGGTGGAGGTCAAGTCCGGCTACGGGCTGGAGCTCGAAGCCGAGCTCAAGCAGCTCGACGTGATCGCCACTGTGGCGGCGGACGGCGGCCCATCCATCGTGGCCACCTTCCTCGGCGCGCACGAGGTGCCCGAAGAGTACCGGCCGCGGGCGGACGAGTACGTGAACGTGGTGATCAACGACATGCTCCCCGCTGTGGAACGCCAGGGTGTGGCCCGTTTCTGCGACGTGTTCTGCGAGCCCGGAGTGTTCACGGTGGAGCAGTCGCGGCGGGTGCTGGAGGCGGCCGCGCGCCACGGGCTGGCGCCCAAGCTGCACGCCGACGAGCTCGATCCCTCGGGGGGCGCCGAGCTCGCCGTCGAGTTGGGTGCGGCGAGCGCCGACCACCTGGCGGCGGTGTCCGAGGCGGGGATCGCGGCGCTCGCGGGCAGCGACACGGTTGCGGTCCTGCTGCCGGGCACCATGATGTTTCTGGGCCGAGGAAACCAGGCGCCCGGTCGCCGGCTCCTCGACGCGGGGGCGGCCGTCGCGCTCGCCACCGACTTCAATCCCGGCAGCTCCCCCGGGATGAGCCTGCCGCTGATGACCACCCTGGCTACCTCGCAGTGTGGCATGGTGCCGGCGGAGACCATCACGGCGATCACCGTGAACGGGGCGGCGGCAGTGGGGGAGGCCCACACCAGGGGCCAGATAGCCCCCGGATTCCGGGCCGATCTGGCGCTGGCGCTGGTGCACGATTGGCGCGAGGTGGTGTATTGGTACGGCACCGGGCTGATCGCGGAGGTGTGGGTGGGCGGTTTGGCTTGTCACCCGCGACAGACGCCCGTAAATTTCTTGGTTTGAACGAGTTGCCTCCCAACCACAGCCGTAGAGGTCCACCCTGAACATCGAAAAGGCCAAGGAAAAAGCCCGCAGGTTCGAGGCCAAGGGTCAGTACGACAAGGCGCTCGATCAGTACAACAAGGTCCTTCGCGAGCTGGAGGGTACGCCCGAGCTCGAGAAGGAGCTCGCGTTGTTCAACAAGGTGGGCGACCTCTACCTCAGGACCAGCAAGGTGCAGGCGGCCGTGGAGACGTACGAGCGCGCCGTCACCATCTACGAGGAGGGCGGTCTCCACAACAACGCCATCGCCCTCTGCAACAAGATCCTGCGCAACGCCCCCGGGCGCACACCGATCTACCTCAAGCTCGCCAAGCTGATGGTCCGGCGTGGCTTCGTCGCAGAGGCGAAGCAGAACCTGCTGGAGTATGCGGAGCGGATGCAGCGCGCGGGTCAGGTCGAGGACGCCTTCAACGCGCTGAAGGAGTTCGCCGATCTCTCACCCGAGAACGAAGAGATTCGCCTGCTGCTGGCCGAGCAGCTCAAGGCTGCCGCCCGTACCGACGAGGCCAAGGAACAGCTGGCCAAGCTGTACCACGAGCTCGAGGCCAAGGGCGACCAGGGGCACAGTAGGGCCACGCTCGACAAGATCAGGGCGATAGATCCGGATTTCGACGCCGGTGCGGCACCCAAGCCGGAGGTGAAGGAGGCGGCGAAGGAGGGCGAGCTCATCTTCATCGATCTGGACGATTCACCTGCGGCGCCCGCGGAGCCAGAGGCCGCCGTCGAGGAGCCTGCCGAGGCGCTGGACATCGAGCCAACGGCGGTGGTCGAAGAGATGGAACCCGCTGAACCGGTGGAGACGATCGACCTCGAGCGCGCGTCGGCCGACTACCTGGTTCCGGACGAGCCGGTGGAGGCAATGTCGGGACTCGAGGTGGGAGGGCAGTTCGAGGGGCCGGCAGCGGGAGAGGTGGCCGAGCTCGAGGTCGAGCCCACGGATGTGGGCGAGACGCCAGCCGAGGCTACCTCGGAGGGGTTCGTGCCCCCCGACGCCATCATCGAGCCCCCGAGCGAGGAAGTCGAGCGCACGTCCGAGGGCTTCGTGCCGCCGGACGCCATGATAGAGCCTCCCCAGGAGGTGGCCGAGCCCGAGGTGGCCGAGCCGGCCCCTGCGCCCGAGCCCGAGGTGGCCGAGCCGGCCCCCGCGCCCGAGCCCGAGGTGGCCAAGCCAGCCCCTGCGCCCGAGCCCGAGTTCGTCGCCCCGGCAGCCGAGGCGGGCGACGGTGAGCTCGAGGTGCCGGACCTGGACCTGAGCGGCGAGATAAGCGAGGAGGAAGCCCCGGCCGCCGGCACCATCAAGCAGCCGCGCTCCACCGGCGACCCCGGGTTCCACAGCCCCCAGGTTCGGACCCTGGACATGAGCGCGTGGGATACGCCGCTCCCGGGCGCGGAGTCCCTGGAGATTCTGGAGGCGCCGCTCACCGAGGAGCCCGCGGCCGCCGAGATGGTTCCGGCCGGTGTGGACGAGCTCCTGGACCAGGTGGCGGACGATCCCGACAACCCCGACCTGCACCGCAGTCTCGGCGAAGCGCTGCTCGAGCAGGGCGAGCGCGAGCGCGGTGTGGAGGAGTTGGATATTGCGCTCGAGATCTACCAGCTGAAGGAGGACTGGCGCGCGGCGGAGGGGCTCGCGGAGGAGATCCTCCGCATCGAGCCGAACAGTGTGCGCCACAATCAAAACCTGGTGGAGTTCGCGTTTCGGCGTGGTGACAAGGAGCGGCTGGCCGAAGCCTATCTCGGCCTGGCCGACGCGCTGTTCCGGACCGGCGCCGCCGAGCGCGCGCACGCCGTCTACCAGCGGGTGCTCGAGCACGATCCCGGCAACGAGCGCGCACAGCTCGGCCTGCAGACCCTGGAGCCTGCCGTAGCAGAGGAGCCGGCGCAAGCGGCGGTCGAACAGACCGAGGAGCCGGCAGCCGCCGCGCCAGGGACCGAGTTCGTCGACCTCGGCGCTCTGGTGCTGGACGATGAGGTCGACGCCCGGGTCAGGGATACCCGGATGCGCATCGAGGAGGAGGAGCCGACCGGGGACGAGCAAAAGGACTTCGAGGAGATGCTGGGCCAGTTCAAGAAGGGCATCGAGCAGAACCTGGACGAGGAGGACTGGCGGGCGCACTACGATCTCGGGATCGCGTTCAAGGAGATGGGGCTGCTGGACGATGCGATCTCGGCGTTCCAGAAGGCGCGGCGCTCGCAGGGGGGGCGGCTGGGCGCGGCCGGGGCGCTCGGTCGGTGCTT
>JAUVTI010000139.1 GCA_030601605.1 Gemmatimonadales bacterium | reverse complement strand
CCGTGGATGGCGTTGCGGTCATCAAGATGGGGCTGACTGTCGTGGTGCCGTATCTCGTCTCGACTTTCTCCAGTGTCGGAGCGATGCGAGGCGGGCGGGACGGGTAGACGGCCGCGTGCCGCGGCCGCTAGATTTGCGGCGGCACGAGACCCAAATGAACAGGAAGACGCAAACATGACCTCAGCAGCCGAACCGGCCGGTGCAGAACACGCTGATGCCCGCACGATCATCACCGGGGGCATCAAGCTCGGGATCCTGACAGCTGCCGGGGTTACGGTATTCGTGCTGCTCTCCAGAGCCATGACGGGCACGCCCGAGATCGTCGTGCAGTCGTTGCTGGTCCTGGTGGGAGGGATCGCGTTCAGCTTCGTTCCGGCGCTCTGGGTGCAGCCGCGCAGCACCGACGGGATCGCTTGGACCGCACTGGTTGGTCTGCTGGGCGCGCTGACCTTCACCGTCTTCGACACCGCGCTGCTCCGGCCCCTGGATCTGTATCACTGGACATGGGACAGCATCGGAGGCGGAAGCGGCTTCTGGTACATCCCGATTTGGGGAATGCTCGCGGCGGTGCTCGCGTGGCTCGGCGGCTGGAACTGGGCCGCAGCCGGCCGGGGCGGAAAGCCGGTGATGCTGGTGAAGCTCGCCGGGCGCACGGCCGGCATCTGCGTGGTGGTCTTCGCGATCCTCACCCTCACGCGGATCGCGCCGGTCGGCGCGGCCGTGGTCGGGCTGGCGTGGGTAGTCGCTCTCGTGCTCCAGATCATCATAGCCCACGTTCCAGCCAGGCGGTGAGCCACTCGCGCGCGAGCCGGTTCCTGAGACCTGTCGGCTGGCTGCTCACACCCGTGGTGGTATGGGCAGCTTCGTTTTTTGGGGGATGGGTGGGCGCGCTGATCGCGGGGCTGCGTCAGGAGGGAGAGGCCGGGCTGTGGTGGATGGTCATCGGAGCGGTCGCAGGCGGACTCCTGGGACTGGTCGGGTGGCTGTTGGCAATACGCTGGTTGCTTCCCGTCGCACCCCCCACCGCGGATGCACAGCCGCCTCAGTGACCGCTGGTCACCCCTGTGCCAAGGCGTGCCCGGCCCGAACGGCAACGTGGTAGAAGTAGGCGGCGCCCAGGGCCAGGGCCTGCTCGTCGAACCGGAACCGGCTGGAGTGGGCGGGGAATCCCTCGCCCGCCGGATGGGCGCCGAACCGCACGTAGCATCCAGGTACCCGCTCGAGGAAGAACCCGAAGTCCTCGCCTCCCAGGTTCGGCCAGCGGAGCGGTTTGACTCCGCCCGGCCCGACCACCAGCGCAGCCGCGTCGCGCGCCAATGAGGTGGCCTGCGGCGCATTGAGCACCGCCGGTGTCGCCGCCACGATCTCCAGCGTGGCCGACACGCCCTGCGCGCCCGCCGTGGACTCCGCTATCTGGCGCACGGCATCCAGCAGCTGGGCTCTGACGGCGGGCTCGAGCGCCCGCAGGGTGCCGCGCAGTCGGGCGCGGCTGGCAATGATGTTGGACGCCGTACCAGCATCGAATTGACCCACGGATACGACGGCCGCCTGACTCGGCTCCACGGAGCGCGCCACCAGGCCCTGGAGGGCCGAGACTATCAGGCTCCCGGCCGCGATGGGATCGACGGTCTCGTGCGGCCTGGCCGCGTGCCCGCCGGGTCCGGCGAGCTCGATCACGAATTCATCGGTGGAGGCATTCACGGCCCCCTGGTGGACCACGATCTCCCCGGTGTCGTACGCCGCGTCCAGGTGGCCTCCGAACACGAGCTGCACATCGTCCAGCGCGCCCTCCTCCAGCAGGGCTGGCGCGCCTGTTCCGGTTTCCTCCGCTGGCTGGAAGATGAACCGCACGGGGCAGGGAAGCTCGCGTTCGCGCTTCAGCAGCTCGGCGGCCCCGAGCAGCATTGCTGTGTGCCCGTCGTGACCGCAGGCGTGCATCGCGCCGTCCGTGTCGGAGGCGTACTCGAGTGCGGTCTCCTCGGTGATGGGCAGCGCGTCCATGTCGGCGCGCAGCGCTACGAGCGGGGCGCCGGCGGCGCCCTCCAGATCCGCAACCACGCCGGTGCCGGCCACGCCGCTCCGGTAGGGAATGCCGAGCGCGTCCAGTGTCTCGCACACCTTCGTGGCCGTACGCGTCTCGTTCCAGGCGAGCTCGGGGTGTCGGTGCAGGTCGCGCCGGAACGTTACGATCCGTTGGAACAGCTCGTTGTCGACGGGAGTCGTCATGCCCTCTCGCCTGCCGGAAAGGTCTCCGAGCGCGCGGTCAGGCTCGCGACGTAGTCGATGTCGATGTCCACTCCCATGCCCGGACGCTCCGAAGGCACCGAGACCAGGCCGTCCTCCATGGTCCACTCGGGGCTCACGATGTCCCGTTCCCAGTACCTGCGGCTGGGACTCAGGTCGCCGGGGAGCTGGAAGTTGGGCAGGGAAGCGAGGGCGATGTTGTGCGCTCTTCCCACGCCGCTCTCCAGCATGCCGCCGCACCACACCGGGATGTCGTGCTCGGCAGCGACTTGGTGAATCGCCAGCGCCGCAGTGAACCCACCGACCCGGCCGGGCTTGATGTTGATGATCCTGCCGCTTCCCAGCACCACCATGTCCGCAGCCCGCTCCGGCTCGGTGATCGATTCATCGAGGCAGATGGGGGTCTGGATGCTGCGCTGCAGCACGGCGTGGCGCACGAGGTCTCCCGGGTCGAACGGTTGCTCCAGCATCACGAGACCGAAGGCATCCAGCTTGCGCAGATGCTCCGTGTCCGCCGGAGTGTACGCGGCGTTGGCGTCGACGCTGAGGGGAGTATCGTCCCCGACCGCGGCACGCACCGCTTCCACGTAGGCCAGGTCCATTCCGGGCGCGATCTTGAGCTTGACGCGCCGGTAGCCCTCATCCCTGGCGGCGACCGCCTTCTGCGCCAACTGTGCAGGGTCCTCCTGGATGCCCAGCGATATTCCGGTCTCCACGCGTTCGCGGGTACCTCCCAGCAGCTCCGCCAGCGACACGCCTTGGGCCCGGGACGCGAGCTCCCATGCCGCCATCTCCACGGCGGCGCGCGCCATGTGATGGCCTCGGATGGCGCCGAGCGCGCCATACACCTCGCTGGGATGCTCGAATGCGCGTCCCAACACGAGGGGGGCGATCCAGCGCTGGATGGCGAGCCAGGCGGTGTCCACCGTTTCCGGCGAGTAGTTGGGACGCTCGCCGGCAACACACTCGCCCCACCCGGTCACCCCGTCGGCGTTCTCGAGCTCGACCAGCAGGACGCGCCGCTCACGGCAAACGCCCGACGAGATCCGGAAGGGCTCCTTCAGCTCGAGCTCGATCTCGCGCAGCGTCAGGCGCGTGATCTCAAGCACCGGCCGGCTCCGCGCGCTGGACCATGTAGTAGCAGCGGCTCCTGTCGGGCGATCGCTCGAATGCGGCGATGCGGTAGCCCAACCCGAGGTAGTGCGTGAAGGCCCTGCGCGTGCTGGCGCGCCAGGCGACGGCGACCTTTGGTTGATCGATCTTGAGCGACTGGATGTCGGGCGGCACCTCCACGAGCACCACAGGGGCGTCGGCCAGATCCGGCTCGGCGCCGACCGCACCGCTGGAGACCACCGGCGTGACCGGTGGCAGCCCTGGCGCGGCGGCGGGATGGCCCTCGCCGGCGATCACCCACTCCACGATGATCCTGTCGGTCCCGATCACGCTGTCGGTCTTGCTCGCCGGGCTCTCGCCGTACATCCCCTCCACGTACTCCAGCACGCGGACCCTGAGCCGGTTCAGGTTGAGGTGCGCGTTGCGCGCCACGAGCGGGTCGAACGTCCACAGCACCGACCCCACGCCGAGCTCGAGCAGACGTTGGCGCTGGTGCTGCTTCAGGATCCGTCCCACTCCGGCATCGCGCCGGTCCTCCCGCACCGCCAGCATGTGCGACCAGTGGGTGAGGCGGCCCTCGCGCACTCCGGTGATCCCGAAAACGAATCCGACCAGCGCCCCGTCGTCGTCGAACGCGCCTACCGCCAGGCCGCCCACCTTCTGCGCTATCTGCAGCACGGCGGGCGGGACCAGCTCGCGGAAGTCGTCGCCCCACGTCGCCCGTTGCAGCGCTATGCACTGTTCCACGTCGTCGGGCGCGGTGAGGTCGCGCAGGTCGAGTTCTTCGGGCCTCATGGCGCTCCGGGTCGGTCGACTCCATACCTTAGCGCGAACTTGCGATGATGTCGAATCGCACTTTTGTTATGGCAGACGTGCGGAGAAGCGCAGGCGGCTCTCAGTGGAGGATGTCGGCAGATGAAGCGATTCGTGGTGCTACTCGCGGGCCTCGTGCTGGTCGCGGGGCTGGGAGAAGCCGCCGCTCAGACCAGGACGATGGTTCGGGTGCGGGTTGTCGCGCACGACGCGAAGATCATCGGCTCCGGCGTGGGAGGAGCGCGCGTCTGGGTGCGAGATCCGGCGACCGGCTCCGTGTTGGCGGCGGGCGAGCACCAGGGGCGGACGGGCGACACGAGGGCCCTGGTGGTCGACCCCGTGGTGCGGGGGGAGCCGATCTACGACACAGAGGGAGCAGGGGAGTTCACGTTCGAGCTCGACCTCACGCAGCCCACCGTATTGGAGTTCGTGGCGGAGGGACCGCGAGGGTATCCCCACTCCATGCAGCGAGCCAGCAAGACGATGATGATCGTGCCGGGCGAGGACGTGCTCGGCAACGGAATCGTGCTGCGCCTGCACGGTTTCATAGTGGAGTTGCTCGAGCCGGGCGACGCTGGTGCGGGGTCGGAAGCGGTACCGGTGCGCGTGCGGATTCGCATGATGTGCGGCTGCCCGCTCGAGCCGGGCGGTCTGTGGGACGCCGACCGCCTGAAGGTCACTGCCCGAATCTATGACGGAGACGATCTGGTGCGCGAATCGGAGCTCGGGTACGCGGGTGAGACCAACATCTTTGCCGGACAGATCTCGCTCGCGGGGGCCAGGCCGGGGCAGACGCTCATGGTCGTGGCCGCCGATCCATCGCGCCAGAACTTTGGTGTCAGCCAGTTGCTGGAGATCCGATGAAAGCCCAGAGAACGTTGCACCGACTGGCGGCGCAGGCCGTCGCCATCTGCGCGATACTGCTGATACCGGCCGCCGCCGCTGGGCAGGAGCAGGGCGTCGCGCCCGGCCCCGACCGCGGTCCCGGCGAAGGGAACGGCCCCTTCGAGCGGCTCATCATCCGTGGCGCCACGGTCGTGGACGGCACGGGTGCGCCTGCGCGGGGTCCGATGGACATCGTGATCGAGGGCAATCGCATCGTGGCGGTGCGCAGCGTGGGCGCGCCCGGCGCTCCGATCGATTCGGATCGGAGGCCCGGCGAGGCCACCTTCGAGCTCGATGCGCAGGGGATGTACGTGCTGCCGGGCTTCGTGGACCTGCACGCACACGTGGGGGGACGCCCGCAGGGGACCACGGCGGAGTACGTGTACAAGCTGTGGCTGGCCCACGGCATCACAACGGTGCGGGAGCCGGGCTCCGGCAACGGGGTCGAGTGGACGCTGAACGAGAAGGAACGCTC
>JAUVTI010000177.1 GCA_030601605.1 Gemmatimonadales bacterium | reverse complement strand
GTATGGAATGGCAATACCTTACGTGAGGAGCGGAAGTCCTGTGCGACATCTCGCGTAATTCCTCAGAGTCCATTCCCCTAGGCGGCAGTCGCGACCGGGAGGTACCCAAGTGAGCGAAACGAATGTTGGACGCATCGGCTGGATCGATCTCACGGTCGAGCATGCCGAGCAGGTGCGCGACTTCTACGGGGCGGTGGTCGGTTGGCGGCATTCCGCGGTGGACATGGGGGGCTACAGCGACTTCACGATGCTGGCGCCGGCGGACGATGCGCCCACGGCGGGCGTGTGCCACGCGAGGGGTGGGAACGCGGATCTCCCGCCGCAGTGGCTCATCTACATCACGGTGGATGACCTGGATGGGAGCCTCGCACAGTGCAGCGAACGCGGCGGGGAAGTGGTCGTGGGGCCCAAGAGTATGGGCAGCGCGGGACGCTACGCGGTGATCCGCGATCCGGCAGGTGCGGCAGCGGCGCTGTTCGAGCCCGCCGCCTAGCGCCCGGGCTTCCGGGCCCGGCCTCGTCCTTGTATTGTGACCTGTGTGCATACCCGCTTCAGGCATGGCGGGGGAGGGAAACGCAAGGGAGAGAGGGAAGCGCGATGGCCAAGAGGTACGTGTCCAACAAGGACGAGTCGGTACGGATGTTCAAGAGTGACTTCTACGAGAAGTTCACCCACATACATCCGGCCGTGCCCCATATGATCTACATACCCGTCATCGCGGCAATGCTCTACTGGAGCTACCGCTTCGAGATACCCTGGGGCCAGGCGGCGCTCCTGTTCCTGGCGGGGATGGCGATCTGGACGCTGACGGAGTATCTGGTGCACAGGTTCGTGTTTCACGTGCGGACCGAGATCATGGAGCAGGTGACGCAGGTACTGAGCGACCTCGCGCCGGGCGAGCCGGCGTATCCGGCCCTGAAGGGCTGGAGGCAGAAGCACTACTTCCTCGCCCATGGCGTGCACCACGACTATCCGAACGACTCCAAGCGCCTGGTGATGGCGCCGGTCATCAGCATTCCCCTGGGCCTGTTCTTCTACTTCGCGTTCCGCTTCGTGTTTGGAGCCGACGTGGCGCCCGCGATGTTCGCGGGGATGCTGGTCGGCTACCTGATCTACGATACGACGCACTTCGCAGTGCATCACTGGCGGCTGCGCGGCCGGACCACGCTCTACCTCAAGAAGCACCACTACCGGCACCACTACCAGGACCCGGATAAGGACTACGGCGTTAGCTCGCCGTTCTGGGACATCGTGTTCGGGACGTGGGGCAAGGGCGGGAAGATCGAGGAGCCGGCCTAGCGGCGGTGCCTCAGTAGGAACTCGATCACCGTCTGGCTGGTGGGGAAGAAGTCCTCCGACCAGGCGTGCCCGCCGCCCTCGATCGCGAACAATTCGAGCTCCACTCCGCTCCCGCAATTGGGGTACGCCTCGCGACGGGTACTGATGCTCGTCACCGGGTCGACGTGCACCACGGACACATCGGGCGTGAGGTCGCAATCGTTGCGCAGCGCCCAGCGCCGCATCGTCTCGTTGGCAGAGAGCAACGAGAACTCACCAGGTACGGAGTCCCCCTCGAACGGTACCGCGCCATCCAGAGTGTTGAGTATCACCGCAACGGCTATGCGCCGCCCGAACGGCGGGTAGCATGTGTTCGCTATCCTGTTCGGCAGCGTGGCGCCCACCATCACGACGCCGCCCAGGCGATCGGTTATGGTGCATGCCAGCTTGTGCGACATCATGCCGCCCGCCGAGAAGCCGGTCATGTACACGCGGTCCCTGTCCACGGCCACGAAGTCATCGACCCGCTCGATGAGCTGCTTGATGAACTCGATGTCGTCGACGTTGTCCGAGAAGCTGTCGTCCCACACCCAGCCGGGTGCCCCATCGGGGTAGACCATGATCACACCGTGGCTGTCGGCGACTACATCCAGATCGGTGCCGAACCGAAGCGAGGCGCCCGAGCCCCCGCCGCCGTGGAGCGCGATCAGCATCGGATGCTCCGTCGCGCCCGTATAGCCGTCCGGCAGGTGAACCTGGAAGGCCCGCTCCACGCCGTCGACGATCATGACCGATTCGAAATCTTCCGTCCGCTCGGCGACGGAGGCAATGGTGGTGCACCCCAGAGCCAGAGCCAGGGCGGCGGCGGCGCGGCAGGGGCCGACTGAATCTCGTTTCACGGATGGCAATCTAGACAGCTCCTCGATTCCGGTCTACGGGCGCGTGGTCACTTGCGCCTCGCATGATGAGCCGGTCACTTGTGTTTGCGCGCTGCGGGAGGAGCCGGCGCAGGTGGACCTGCCGCTATCAACCCCCGACGCGGGCTAAACGTTCCACGTGACAGACTATGCTGTATTGGGGAGGCGACACTTGACGACATCGCATGCCGCTCCCACCGGCCGCGGTCTGGGGCTGTGGATGGCGACTGCCCTGGTCGTGGGCAACATGATCGGCTCGGGCGTCTTCCTGCTGCCGGCGGCCCTGGCCCCCTACGGGGGGATCAGCCTGGTGGGATGGGTCGTCACCACCACGGGCGCGCTGCTGTTGGCGCTCGTCTTCGCCCGGCTCAGCAGACTGGTGCCCAGGGTGGGCGGACCATACGCCTACACCCGCATCGGGTTCGGGGACTTCGCTGCGTTTCTCGTTGCCTGGGGATACTGGATATCCATCTGGGTGGCGAACGCGGCGATCGCCGTGGCCTTCGTCGGATACCTCTCCGTCTTCTGGCCGGCGCTCCGGAGCAGCCCCATGCTGGCCGTCCTCGTGGCGCTGAGCGCGATCTGGCTGCTCACGTGGGTCAACGCCTCGGGCGTTCGGCGCGCCGGCTCGGTGCAGCTCGTGACAACCATCGTCAAGCTCGTTCCGCTCGTCGCCGTGGGCACGCTTGGGTTCCTCTACTTCAATCCGGACCACCTGCGGCCCTTCAACCCGAGCGGCGTCGGTGCGTTCCCCGCCGTGAGCGCGACCGTGGCGCTCACGCTCTGGGCCTTTCTGGGGCTCGAGTCGGCCACGATACCAGCGGGAGACGTCGAAAGGCCTGCGCGAACCATTCCCCGCGCCACGTTGCTCGGGACCCTGATCGCCGCGGTGGTCTACATTCTGAGCACTACCGCCGTGCTCGGGGTCATCCGTCCCGCTGGGCTCGCCGACTCGACGGCTCCGTTTGCGGACGCGGCTGCTCTCATGTGGGGTGGTTGGGCGGGCTACGCGGTTGCGATGGGAGCTGCGGTCTCGTGCTTCGGAGCGCTCAACGGGTGGATCCTGCTGCAGGGGCAGATCCCACTGGCCGCCGCGCTGGACGGGCTCTTTCCAAAGAGCTTCGGCCGCCTTTCGCGGCGCGGCACGCCGGTATTCGGGCTCGTCGTGTCCAGCGTGCTGATCACCGTGCTGATGTTCATGAACTACACCAAGGGGCTGGTCGAGCAGTTCACGTTCATCATCCTGCTGGCGACGCTTACTACGCTCGTACCGTACGTATTCTGCAGCATGACGTACTTGTTGATGGTACTGCGAGATCCGGCTAAGGCGGCCGGACGCAGCGTCGGGGCGTCCATAGCCGTCGCCCTGATCGCCTTTGCGTTCTCGATGTGGGCCATCGCAGGCTCGGGGAGGGACACGGTCTTCTGGGGGTTCCTGCTGCTCTTTGCGGGCACGCCCGTGTACGTGTGGATCACGTGGCGCCGCGGTGGTGCGGCCGCCCCGGGGAACGGAGCATGAGACAGACCGCGCAGTCCGAGGTCGGGGAGCTGAGGAGCCTGGTTCTCAAGCATGCCCGCGATGCGTTCGTGAGTGACGTCGTGATCGATCGCGACTGGCAGGCATTGGGATATGGGAGCCGTCCCGACCTCGGGCAGGCGGTGGCGGAGTACGACGCGCTGGTGGCGCTGCTCGAGAAGCTCGGCGTCAAACCGTTGTTCGCGCCGGGTGACGGCGCAGTCGGGCTCGACTCGATCTACGTACGCGATGCGGCGATCGCCAGCGACAAGGGCATCGTTCTATGCAGCATGGGCAAGGACGCGCGGCGCGGCGAGCCGGCGGCGCTGGAGGCGGCGCTGCGCGACGCCGGGGTCCCGCTGCTCGGGGCGATCACCGGGGAGGGACGGGTGGAGGGTGGGGACGTGCTCTGGCTCGACGAGGGCACGCTCGTCGTGGGGCGCGGCTACCGCACGAACGATGCGGGTATCGAACAGCTATGGGATCTCCTCGGGGATTCAGTCGAGGAGTTGATCGTGGTGCCCTTGCCGCACTATCGGGGTCCCAGTGGTGTGTTTCACCTGATGTCGGTGCTGAGTCCTCTGGACCGGGATCTCGTGCTCG
>JAUVTI010000104.1 GCA_030601605.1 Gemmatimonadales bacterium | reverse complement strand
GAGCACGCCCGTCACGATGGCCTCCGGGAACTTGAACGTCGGGGAACGCACCGGCCCAAAATACTGCGTGTACTTGCGGTACTTGACCTGGGAGGCGAACGGAATGAACGGGCGCCACCACCATTGGACGTCGTGGTTGCCCGGCATGACGAACACCGGCGCCGTGCGCTCCAGCTCGCGCACCAGCCCGCGCGCGGCCTGGAACTCGCCGTGCCGGCAGCGCTGTGAGATATCGCCCGAAACCACCACGAGCCGCGGCTCGAGATCGGGTACGAGGTCCTCGACCGCCTGGATCTGAGCGATGTCTGCGACCCCGCCGAAGTGCACGTCCGAGAGATGCACTATGGTGAACGTCACGGCTCCCCTTGCCTCACTTGAGGTACTCCCGCAGCACCCGCTTCGCGACCAGGAATGTAAGCAGGTACCAGATCGCTATCGAACCCGCCCCCACCATGCGCGCGGTGGGATCGGGGGGCATCCGCACCACCACGTAGATCGCGACCAACGCCGTCGAGATCGCTGCAATGAGCCGGCCCAAGCGACCCGCACGGCGATCTATGTCCCCGCGGCACTCCCCGCAGAGCTCGCCCAGCGGCAGCTGCACGGGCTCGTGGCACCGCGGGCACTCCTGTTCAATCAAGGCGCCGCGTAACGGCGTCTGCGAACTCCATCGTCGTAGCATTGCCCTTCAAGTCGGGCGTGAGAACGCTGCCATCCTCGAGCGTCGCCTCGAGAGCCTTCCGGATGCGGCCGGCGGCGTCCGTATCCTCCAGGTGATCCAGCAACAGGCACGCCGCCAGGAGCAGCGCCGACGGGTTCGCGATTCCGCGCCCCGCGATGTCGGGCGCCGAGCCGTGCACGGCCTCGAACAGCGCCGCACGATCGCCGATGTTGGCTCCCGGCGCCATGCCGAGCCCGCCGACCAGTCCGGCGATCTCGTCGCTCAGTATGTCGCCGAACATGTTGGTCGTAACGATCACGTCGAACTGGGAGGGATCGAGCACCAGCTTCATGGCGGCGGCGTCGATGATCACGTCGTCCGCCTCGACCCGCCCCTCGTACTCCCGTGCAACGTCCCACGCGGTCTCCAGGAACAGCCCGCTCACCGCTTTGAGGATGTTCGCCTTGTGGCAGATCGTGACCTTCTTGCGGCCGTGCTTCACAGCGTACTCGAAGGCGAACCGCGCGATGCGCTCGCAGCCCCGGCGCGTCACCACGGCGTTGGACTGGGCCACCGCCTTGGGATCGCCCCCGACCGGAATGAGCGCCTCGAAGCCTATGTAGAGACCCTCGGTGTTCTCCCGCACCAGGACGATGTCCACGTTCTCGAACCGGCTACCCGGAATCAGGGACTTTGCGGGCCGCACGTTGGCGTAGAGGTCGAACTCCCTCCTGAGCGCCACGTTCACTGAGCGGAATCCGGTGCCCACCGGGGTCGTGAGAGGCCCCTTGAGTGCCAACCCCGTCTGCCTCAGGCTCTCAACCGTCGCATCGGGGAGCGGAGTGCCCGTCTCCTCCAGCCCGGCCACCCCCGCAAGCTGCTCGTCCCACTCGAGCTCCACACCGGCCGCCGTGAGGATCCCGCATACCGCGGTCGTGATCTCCGGCCCGATCCCGTCTCCCGGGATGAGCGTGACGCGGCCTGCGCTCACGGCATTCCCGGGACCAGCTCGAGCAAAGCCTCCCACAGGGCGTCGCGAGGATCGTCCCCCTCGCCCGTAGCCTTGGTGCGCCACTCGACGAAGCCCTTGCGGACATCCACGACCACCACGTACAGCTCGGCGCGCGCGATGCCCTCTTCCTCCGTCGCGAAGAAACCGAGTGCGGACGGTATGACCGCATACCTGTCACCCACCACCCCCGTCAGGTTGCGAAGCTGACTGCGAAGCGGGTCGGGGATCTCCACGATGTACTCCTCGCGCAGCATCGCGGTGCCCATCCTGTCCGGGTCGGGGAGGAGCCCGGGAGCCTGCCGCGCCATGCGACGCAGCTCATCGGGCATCACCCAGTCGACCTCCGGCACCCGCTCGGTGAAGAACTCGGCGATCATCGAGTCGGCCATGTGCAGGGCCTCCTCGCGCGTCCCCATCAACTCGCCCCAGTCGAGCCGCCGCTCGGCGATGACCATGGTGATGGGGTACAGGGCGACCTTCTGGCTGGCGATGCCGCCGATGGGCAGAGGAGCAGCCTTCGGCTCGACCTGCTCCTCGTCCGCCTGTTGCGTACTGCCACCGCAGCCGGCGGCGACCAGCGCCCCGGCGAGCAGCAGCGAGAGACTCAGGTGTCGTGCCACTTGGGCTCCCGTTTCTCGATGAAGGCCTGGATCCCCTCCTGGGCATCGTCCAGGGTCATCAGTTCGCGCAGATACAGGTTCTCCGCCTTGTAAAGCGCTTCCTCGTACGCGGCGTAGTAGGACTCCATCTGCGCTCGCTTGGCGAGCATCAGCACCGGCCTGGACTTGCTCGTGAACTGCCCGACGAATTCCTCCAGTCCGGCCTCGAACTCGGCGTCGGGGAAGACCCGGTTCACGAGACCGTAGGACTCGAGCTCGCGCGCGGTTATCTGCTCCCCCGTGAGGATCCACTCCATCGCCTTGCGGCGCGGCGCGGCCCGGGGCAGCACCACACACGCCAGCGGTGGGAAGACGCCCAGCTTGATCTCAGGCAGGGCGAAGCGCGCCGACTCGGTTGCCACCACCAGGTTGCAGCCAATGGCCAGCTCGAAGCCGCCGCCCAAGGCGTGCCCGTCGACGGCCGCGATGGCAATCACGTCGAGCAGGCGGAGTGTCTCGAAGATGCGGTGGAAGACCTGTATCATCCGCGCGACCCTGTCGCGCGTGTGGTCCGCCACGTCGACACCGGCGCTGAACGCTTTCCCTTCACCCCGGATCAGCACGATCTTCAGCTCCGGGTGTCCCCTGAGCTCGAGCAGGGAGCTGTTGATCTGCTCCATCATCTCGATGTTCAGGATATTGAGTGGAGGGCGGTTCAGTGTCAGCGTCGCGACACTATCTTGGAATGTGAGTTCGACGAGGCTCTTGGACACGTCTGATTCCGTCTAAGTGGAAGCCTATGGCCCCGCCCCGGGGTCAGTGGAGGGTGAGTCCCCCGTCCACAAAGATAACCTGCCCCGTGATGTGCCGAGCGTCGTCCGAGCAGAGAAAGACCACGACGTGGGACACGTCCTCGGGTTCGGCTATCCGCCCGAGCACCGATCCCGCCTCGGCGTCCGCGAGCACCTCCGGGGGGAGGGTCCCGATGAGCTCGGTGCGCACGAATCCTGGGGCGACCGCGTTGACGTTGATGTTGAAGGCGCCCAGCTCCACCGCCGCGGACTTCGTGAGGCCGACCACGGCCGCCTTGCTGGCGGCGTAGTTCGCCACGCCGAATCCAGGGCTGTAGGCCTGGTGGGAGGCGATGCTGACGATCTTGCCATAGTGCTGCTGCCTGAAGTGCGGCGTCACCGCCCGGATGCAGTTGAAGCTGCCGGTGAGATTCGTGTCCACCACCTCGCGCCACGCCTCCTCCGACAACCGCCACAGCGCGCCGTCGTGGTGGATCCCCGCGTTGTTCACCAGGTAGTGGATCTCGCCCAGCTCCTCACGCACCTGGGCCACGAAGCGCTCCACCCCATCCCGGTTGCGAACGTCGCAGTGCGCGCTGAACACCTCTACGCCATACGACCGGAGGGTCGTCTCTGTGAGCAGGGCCTGCGCGCTGATGTCCCTGCCGGGAAGCTCTATGTAGTTGAAGGCGACGTTCACTCCTCGGCGCGCGAACTCGAGCCCGATTGCCCGCCCCAGCCCCGATGCCCCGCCCGTGACGATCGCCGTGCAGCCGCGCATCTCACGCCGCGGCACGCGCTGCGCCTCCGGCTGCTCCAGCAGCATGGAGCCGGAGGACCGCTGCCTGCGGTGGCTGAATTCGATCGGATCAGGGGGCTCGTACGGAATCGGGCACTCTCGGCGGCTCGGGAATCACGAACGTACGTCTCGACAACCGATTGAGCAACCAAAACGCCGGCCGGCTAGACGTTGGACGACGCCCCGGACTCGCGGCGTTCGCCTCGCCGGACCGCCAGCGCCCTGTGCAGAGCGCCGACCGCCTCCAGCACGAGCCACAGCTCGAGCACGAAGATCGCCCCACCCACCGCCAGCAGGACCGCCTGGCTGTCCGTGTAGTAGCGGGCCAGGTTGAGCACCATGGCCCAGGTGGTCATGAACAGCAGGAATGCCATGGGAATCGCGGTCACCCAGATCGGCCGCCTGAGCCTGATCAGAAACAGCGTGATCACGAGCAGCGTGACAGCGCCCGTGAGCTGGTTGGTGGTCCCGAACAGCGGCCACAGGCGCATGCCCCCCGCGCCCCGGTCCAGCCCGAGCGCCAGGACCGCGCAGGCCACGATTGCCACGAAGGTCGCGACCCAGCGATTCTGGGCGACCTTCACGTTGTACTGCGCGCCCAGCTCCGAAATGATGTAGCGCTGCAGCCGCACTCCCGTGTCCATCGTCGTGGCGGCGAACGAGATCACGACCACCGCGGCGAATATCACGGCCACGTTGCGCGGGATGCCGATGCCCTCCGCCAGGACCCCGACCCCGCTCACGAACGCCGCCGTGGCGCCGCTCGACGCGCTCGCCCAGCTGCCGTAGTGCGCGTGCCACCCGTCGAGCCCGACCACAAGGGCAAAGCCGGCCGTCGTGGCGATAATGGAGATGAGCGCCAGCATCCCCTCGCCCACCATCCCGCCGTAGCCCACGTAGCGGGCGTCCGTCTCCTTGTTCAACTGCTTCGCCGAGGTCCCGGACGCGACCAGGCCGTGGAATCCGCTGATGGCTCCGCAGGCGATCGTGATGAACAGGAGGGGAAACCAGCTCGGCGCGTCCGCCGGGAGCGCGGTGTTGACCGCCGGTGCGACGACCCCGGGGTTCACGACCAGAACGCCGAGGAAGATGATGCCGAACGCCACGAACAGCTGGTGGCTGTTCACGTAGTCGCGCGGCTGGAGCAGCAGCCAGATCGGAAGCACGCTGGCGAAGAACGCGTAGACGAAGAGGATTATCACCCAGCCGGCGCGCAGGCCGTCGGTGCGGGCCGCGGCCTGGGCCGCGGCGAGGTCACCCCCGGCGGTCTCGATCTGTGCAGCGCTGGGCGCGAACCCGAACACGTCGGGCAGCGCAAAGGGGACGTACTGGCCGAGCCAGATGAGCAGGTACAGGATCGCCAGCGCGGCCAGGGACGGCCACAGGATCCCCACTCCGGTGCGGTAGATCAGCAGTCCCACGATGACCGCCACCACCAGGCTCCCCCACACGGGAAGCACCGCCCCCGGGTTGGCCACGAACAGGTTGGCGATCACGACGGCGAAGACCGCGTTGACGAGCAACAACAGGAAAAAGATGATCAGCAGAAACAGGACACGGGCGCGGGCGCCCACGATCTGCTCCGTGAGTGTGCCGATCGAGTTGCCCTTGTGACGCGTGGAGATCCACAGGGCGCCGAAGTCGTGCACGGCGCCCGCGAACACGGTGCCCAGCACCACCCACAGGAACGCCGGCAGCCAACCCCAGATCACGGCAATCGCCGGACCCACGATCGGCGCCGCGCCCGCAACCGAGGTGAAGTGATGCCCGAACAGCACGTGCCGGTTGGTGGGGAGATAGTCTACGCCGTCCTCGAACTCGTGCGCGGGCGTGACGAAGTCGGGGTCCAGGCGGTAGATGCGCCTGGATATGTAGCGAGAGTAGACCTGGTACCCCGTCAGAAAGGCGAAGACACCTACAACCAGCAGCGCGATCGCACTCACCCGCGACCTCCCGTGGATTCCGGCGCATAATGTACGGCCGCCGTCGGACGGCTGCGAGTGAGTCGACCGGGGCGATCACTCACATATCGGGCAGCGCGGCAACGACGCGGCGCAGCGCGTCGAGGCCGTAGACATCGGTTTCGAACAGCGGAATGCGATGCACCGTGTGGCTCCCGAATGCGTCGTCGATCCAGTCGAGGTATTCCGATTCCCGCTCACGGCGCCGCTCCAGGAACCCGCCGCCGCCACTCTCCGGGAGCACCCGGTTCACGTACACGGGGCCGATCGGGATGCCATGCCTGCCGAGCGCCTCCACCGCCTTCTGCGTCTCGAGAATCGGGAGCCGCTCGGGAATGGTCACGAACACGAACGCGACGCGGTCGGGATCGCTGACGGTCTCCCGGGCCCGCTCGAACCGCGCCCGCCGGTCCTCCAGCGCGGCGAGGACCGGGTCGTTGCCCGCGTTGGCGTCCCCCGCGGCAGCGCCCGCAACCCTGCGCCACATGCGGCCCAGGGCATTCACCTTCCTGCGCCGTCCGATCAGCCCGCTCATCCAGGAAGTCATCTGCTCCGGAAGGGAGAGGAGTCGCAGCGTGTGACCAAGCGGCGCAGTGTCGAACAGGATCCGATCGAAGCGCCCTCCGGCCTCTTCCATCAGTCGCGTGAAGCGCTCGAACAGCGCGGCTTCCTCGGCGCCCGGAGTGACCCGCGCTATGTCGATCTGGCGCTCCACCTCCGATACGAGCCGCGGGGGGGTGGTTTCGGCAATCCGCGCTTTCACGTCCTCGATGTACAGGTCGGCTTCCCGGGCCGGATCGATCTCCATGGCCCACAGATTCGCGAGCACCTCCCGGGGTTCCGGTCCCAGGTCGACCTCGAGGATGTCTCCGGTGGAGTGTGCGGGGTCCGTCGAGACGAGGAGGGTGCGGAAGCCGCGTTCGGCGCACAGCAGCGCATGTGCGGCGGCGAGAGTCGTCTTGCCAACTCCTCCCTTCCCGCCGAAAAAGAGGATCTGGCGCCCTAGCAGCACCGGAATCCCCCTTCGGGCCCATGCTCCATGCCCATGCGCAGGTGCCACTGGTGGAACTGCTCGATCAGCTCCGGATACAGCTCGAGGGTGTAGAACGCCACCGGGTTTGGAACGCCGAGGAGATCGGAGAATCCCAGCAGCAGAAACAGGTCGCGCTGCTCCAGGTACTCGCGCTGGATCTGCGAGCGGTAGGGAGCAATGAAGATCCCTTCGTAGATTTCCCGGGCCGCGCGCAGCCGCGCGCGCTCTCGGGCAGCGCGGCGCTGCGCCACGCGGCGCGCCCACCGCGC
>JAUVTI010000148.1 GCA_030601605.1 Gemmatimonadales bacterium | reverse complement strand
CCCGCGACCCCGCAAAGCTTCACCCGTGCGATCATTCGGCGCCACCGCCACCCTTGCCCTCGCGCTGCTCGCGGCCCCGCTGCACGCCCAGGCACCGCCGGCCGCTGACCTGTGGCGGGTCACCACCACTACCCTGAGTCGGCCTCCCGCCTTCGAAATGGGCACCACGGGGGCCTTCTGGAACCCCGCCCCCACCCCCGATCCGACCGGGTTCAGCCTCGGTCTGGAGATGGCTCGCACGTCGGAGGTGGTCGGCCTCTCCGGGCTGCTCGCCGGCGCGGGCTACTCGCTGGGCCCGCGGATGCAGTTGGGGCTGCTGTACGGCCGGATGCAGGTGCGGGGCCTCGTGCGCACGACGACCTCGCCCGCCAGTGTCGAAGGTACGATTCCGGTGTACGAGCAAATGGTCGGCGCCAACGTGGGAGCGCGATTCGGTTTCCTGCAGGCAGGCCTGCTCCTCGCCTATCACGACGCCCAGTTCGACTTCCTCGACCAGCACGGGTTCACGTTGGACGCCGGGATCCGCGTCGCCGCGCACAAGCGGCTCAATCTCGCTGCCGCCACCCACTTCTTTCCCATCGATTTCACGCGGCAGGAAACCACGGACTACTACCTCGGAGCGGAGTTCGTGGCGGGGGACTCGGTACCGTTCGTCGGCGCGGCCACGCGGGTAGTGTTCCGCTACGGCGCGACGTACGGCGGCTCTGGATACTGGGACCACACGTTGGCCACCGGTCTCACGATGGACCGGACCGTGCGCGTCGAGTTCGCCGTCACGAGCGAAGCCGGATACATCGAGCGGACAGTTCGCTTCGGCCTGGGAGTGGGACTGCTCATCGGGCGCTATGAGATCGGGCTCTCCGCTGGGAGCGGCAGCAACGATCTGGGCGCCACATTCCGCGTGGGCATCGACGCGCAGATCCTGCAGTGAACCTACTCGACGTCGCGCCGGCAGAGGCAGCCCGCATCATCGACGACTGGGTGGCCGCGCGCGGGGAGGCCGCGTATCGCGCCCGCCAGATTCTGCCGCGGCTGTGGCAGCGTCCCGTCGCGGCCTGGTCGGATGCCACGGACTTGCCGCAGAACCTTCGGTCCGCGCTCGAGAGCGATTTCCCACTGCCCCGGCCCGGCGGCAGAACCGAGCAGGTATCGGCGGACGGCACGGTCAAGTTCCTGTTCGAGTTCCGAGATCGCGGCGCCGTCGAGTCGGTGCTGATCCCCGAGGGCCGGCGCCGCACGCTTTGCATTTCGTCCCAGGCCGGGTGCGCATACGGGTGCGTCTTCTGCGCCACCGGACGGATGGGTTTCATCCGGCACCTGGCCGCCTGGGAGATCGCGGCGCAGGTGCGGGAGCTGGTGCTCGACGAGGCGTACGGCAGACCCGCCAACGTCGTGTTCATGGGGATGGGTGAGCCGCTTCACAACTGGGAGGCGGTGGACCTGGCGCTGACCATCCTCAACGATCCGCTGGGTCTCGGAATCGGCGCCCGCCACATCACCGTGAGCACCATAGGGATCGTTCCGAAGCTGGAACTGCTGGCAGCGAGACCGGAACAGTTCCGCGTGGCCCTGTCGCTGCACGCGCCCACCACGGAGGCGCGGCGCGCCATCATGCCGGTCGAGGGCAAGTATCCCCTGGCAAGCGTTCTCGAAACGCTGCGCCGCTTCCCCAAGCGCGTGACGTTCGAATACGTCATGATCCGGGACGTGAACGACTCGGAGCGGGATGCTCGGGAGCTGGCGCGCCATGCTCTGGCACTGGGGGCTCTGGTGAACCTGCTCCCGCTCCACCCCGGCGGCGCTCCGGGACTGGAGCCGACCGCCCGTGCCGAGGCGCGCCGCTTCGCAAAGCTGCTCAGGGATCAGGGAGTGAACGCCACGCTCCGGAGGAGCCGCGGATTGGATATCAGCGCCGCGTGTGGCCAGCTAAGGACCGAAGTGGATCAGCAGCGTGATGTCCCGCCCGAGGAACACGCTGGCGTCGAGCAGTAGTCGGGAGTCGGGCTCCACAACGATTCGCCCCACCCCCAGCGCGGCGCGGATGCGCACAGCGGCGGTGGTGTCCCCCCGACGCACCGCAATGTAGGTCTGCTCGAGAGTATCCGACGAGGCCGTGCCGAAGTACACGACGTCGATCCCCGCACGCCGCAGTTGCCGCGTGGTCGCTCGCGCCAGTCCATCGACGCCTGTGGCGTTGAGCACCTCCACGGTGATCCGCTCACCATCGCCGGGAATCGGGTACTGGCCGCGCTCTCCCGTGGCCCCGCGCCAGGCGAGCCACGCTCCGACGGCCACGGCGGCCGCCGCAGCCATGGCGATCAGGATGCGTCGCACGTCAATCCGTTCCAGAACTCGACGGTTTCAGGCAGGAGCCGGTACCCCGCGGCGATCGTCAGCCCCAGGCGCTCGGCGGCCACTTCCCTGAGCACGCCGGCCGGGTTCTCGGGCACGAGCGCCGTGCGCCGCGCGCGCTCGTCGCGGCCGCGTCGGCGCCCCGGCTCCAGGTAGTCGGCGAGATAGAGCATGCGGCCCACATCGTCCCAACCGGCAAAGCCGATGGAGTGGTAGCGAACCGCGTCCAGTACACCACGGTCGCCCTCGCCCTCGCGCTCGGCCAGCACCGCTGCCGCGGGTCCGTGCCTGAGCGAGTCGTCGTCCCACGCCCGGGGCGCCAGCTCGAGCAGCAGCTCGCGCGGGGCGTCCTTCAGGGCGTCGTGCATGCTCACCGCCCTGAGCCACCTGTCGCGCTCGGTCGGTATCACCGCCATCGCGTCGGCCCACTCCGAGATGAGCCGCCCCGCCCGCTCCACGTGGGCGCGGCGCCTGTCGCTGACCCTGGCCCAGGGTGGCAGCGCCACGACCGACACCGAGGCGTCTCCGGCCCCGCTCACTGCCCCACGCGGGGATCGGCGCCTGTGCCCTCACCCAGGATGATGTTGTCGATGAGGCGCGCCGCACCGATTCGCGCGGCGACGGCCATGATGCTCGCGGCCTCGGCCGTCTCGACAGGAGCCAGCGACACCGGATCCACGACCTCCAGGTATTCGAGCTCCAGGGCCGGCTCCGAATCGATCGGCGCCCGCGCGGCGGCCACGAGTCGATCCACCGCGCGCTCGCCGCCGAGGAAGGCCTCGTGCGCCGCATCGAGTCCGCGCGCCAGGGCCGGCGCCACGCGTCGCTCTGCTTCGCTCAGGTATGCGTTGCGGGAGCTCATGGCCAACCCATCGCGCTCTCGCACCGTCGGCGCGACGTCGATCTCGATGGGGAGGTTGAGGTCGGTCACCATGCGCCGAATCACGACGGCCTGCTGCGCATCCTTGCGCCCGAACGACGCCAGGTTGGGCTCCACGATGTTGAACAGCTTCATCACCACCGTGAGCACGCCTTCGAAGTGCCCCGGCCGCTGCGCGCCGCACAGGCTGTCAGCGAGAGAGCCCGGCACGACTCGTACGACTGCCGGAGCGGGATACATCACTTCTGCAGTGGGGACGAACAGGCCGTCCGTGCCGCGCCCCAGCGCCGCGGCCCGGTCCCGGTCCAGGTCGCGCGGGTACGCGCCGAGATCCTCCGTGGATCCGAACTGGAGGGGATTGACGAAGATGCTCACCACAACCCGGTCCACGCGCTCCCGGACCCGGTCGATGAGACGCAGATGACCCTCGTGCAGGGAGCCCATCGTGGGCACCAGCGCGATGGTCCGACCGCTCTTCCGCTCGGCGCGCGACCAGGTGCGCATCGCGTCAGGGTCGGCGATCTCTATCATTCGTCGTAGCTGTGGCTCTCGTCTGGGTAGCGCCCCTCCCGCACGTCCGCCCCGAAGGCACTCACCGCCTGCTTGACGCTGTCGGCCAACTCGGCATAGCGCTTGAGGAACTTGGGCTCGAAGCCCGGGTTCAGCCCGAGCATGTCGTGCAGCACGAGCACCTGGCCGTCGCACTGCGGACCCGATCCGATGCCGATCGTCGGGATGCTCACCGCTTCCGTTATCCGTCGCGCGACCTCGGACGGCATCAACTCGAGCACGATCGAGAACGCGCCCGCGTCCTCCAGGGCCTTCGCGTCGGCCACGAGGCGCTTCACCGCGTCTTCCCCCCTTCCCTGCACCCTGTAGCCGCCGAGCGCGTGCATCGACTGCGGAGTGAAGCCGAGGTGCCCTATGACGGGGATCCCAATCTCGACCAGCGCGCGGACCGTGGGCGCCATGTTCGCCCCACCCTCGAGCTTGACGGCCTGCACACCGGTCTCCTTCAGGACGCGGCCGGCGTTGCGCTTTGCGTCCTCGATCGACACCTGATAGCTGAGGAACGGCATGTCCACTGCGACCAGCGCGCGCCGCACGCCGGCGCGGACGATGCTGCCGTGATAGATCATCTGGTCCAGCGTAGCCGACAGCGTCGTCTCCTCACCACACAGAACGGTGTTGAGGGAATCCCCCACCAGCACCACGTCCACTCCGGCTTCGTCGACCAGAGAAGCGAACAGCGCGTCGTAGGCCGTCAGCATCACGATGCGGCGCCCCTCGCGCTTCATTCGCACGAGATCGAGCACCGTCACCGGTTTCGGTTCATTCGACATAGGACTCGAGCTCCGCGAGTTCACGCAGCCAGAAGGGCCGGTTGGGCAATTCCGGATGCGGGATGGTCAACCCTGGCTCCCGCACCTCGCGGTCGCCGTAGCGGACGATATCCAGGTCCAGCACGCGCGGCCCCCACCGCTCCCTCCGCTCGCGCCCCGCCTCCATCTCGATCCTCAGGCATGCGTCGAGCAGCTCGCGTGGCGCCAGCTCGGTGTGGAGCAGCGCCATCTGGTTGAGGTACGTCCCCTGCGGCACAGGACCGAGGGGCTCCGTTTCCTCGATGGCGCTTGCCGCCGCCAGCGTGGTGCCGGGGAGCGCTGCCAGCCGCTCGCGTGCGAGCTCGAGGCTCGCGTTGCGGTCGCCGATGTTCGAGCCGAGGGCGACGAACGCCCACTCAAGCGTCATCGCCGCGCGAGCGCTCCAGCACCACCTCTACGTGGTCGAGCGGCCCCTCGATCGGCGCGTGCGGCTTGCGGGCGGCCACTCGTGCACGCTGCACGCCCTGAAGCTCCAGCGCGCCCTCCACCACCTTGGCGCAC
>JAUVTI010000036.1 GCA_030601605.1 Gemmatimonadales bacterium | reverse complement strand
GGCGGCGGGGAACGGAGGAACGTCGAGTAGCCAGAAGCCGGCCAGCGCGGCATCCGCGTCCAGCTCCAGCAGGAGGTGGGCCGCCAGCTGCACCCGCGCCACGACGTGGCGAGCGCCCACCCGGAGGTGGATCACCGACTCGTCCGAACTGCGTTCCACCGCGAGCGGCACGTCGGCCTCCACCACGGCCACGCCCGGCTGCGACGGCCGCGCCGGCACGACGAAACGTCCCTCCCTGTCGGCGTCGGGCCGCCTGAGCCCCTCGACCGTCTTGGTAGCCGGCCAAACGACCACCTCCACCCCGCGAAACTCGCCCGCCTGGAAGTCGAGCGTGATGACCGATCCCTTGCGGTCCTCCAGCTCGACCGATCCCGTCAGGCCGCGGCCACCCTCGACCCCCTGCAGCATCCCCGAGAGGATTTCGGTCTCCGCGTCCCACTGGAACACCACAGATGGGAGCCCGCCGTCCAGCGCGTCGATCTTTGCTCCGAGTCCAAATGTCCCCTTCACTCTTCCACCTCACTGTTGAGCGACTGCACGAATTCCTCGATTCTCGCGAGCGCGCGCCGCAGGTCCTTGTCGGAGGCGGCATACGAGACTCGCACCCAGCGGCCATCACCGAACGCCTCCCCCGGCACCACGGCCACGCCAGTCTTCTCCAACAAGCGCGCGCAGAACGCTTTCGCGGAGTCCAGCCTGCTGTTGAAGAAGCCGTCCACCCGGAAGAAGAAATAGAACGCGCCCATCGGCTCCACGAACTCCACGCCAGGGAGCCGGTCCCGGAAGTACTTGACCAACAGATCACGCCGCTTGCGGAACGCCGCCACCATGCGTGTCACGTCGGCCTCCACGCGCTCGTCGGCCAGTGCGGCCGCGGCCGCCCACTGCGCCGGCTGTGACGCGCCGGTCGTCACGTGGGTCTGGAGGCCCGCCATCGCCTTCGTGAGCTCGGGACGCGCGATGGAGAACCCCACCCGCCAGCCGGTCATGGCGTACGCCTTCCCAACACCCGTGACCACAACCACGCGCTCCAGAAGATCGTCGGGCAGGTCGTGCACGGACGGAGCGGGACCCGAACCGAAGTGGATGCGGCGGTACATCTCGTCCGAGATGACCCACAGATTCCGCTCCCTTGCCCACTCCAGGATCGCCTTGAGCTCGGCCCTCGCGTACACCGCGCCCGTGGGGTTGACCGGCGTGCACAGGATGATGCCCGCCGTGCGGGCGTCGCTCGCCTTCTCCAGATCATCCACGCTCACCTTGAGACTCCACTGCGGATCGCCCGGCACCATCACCGGCGTCGCGCGCGCCAGGTGCACCAATTGCGGATAGGACACCCACGCGGGCGTTGGGATGAGCACCCGATCGCCGGGCCCGAACAGTGAGAACAGAGCGTTGAAGATGGACTGCCGCGCTCCGTTGGAGACCAGAATGTGGTCCGCGTTGATGGGGCGCCCCCCCGAGAGGCGCGACAGATGCCGCGCGGCCGCGGCGCGCAGTTCCAGGATGCCCGCATTGGGCGGATAATGCGTCTTGCCCTGCTGGATCGCCTTGATGCCGGCCTCGCACGGAATGCGCGGCGTATCGAAGTCAGGCTCACCCACCGAGAGGTCGATCACGTCCTCTCCGGCGTTCTGCCGCCGCAGCGCCTCCTGCTTGATTGCCACGACGGCCGACGCCTCGAGGTGGACGAGGTTTTTCGAGCGCTTGAAGGTCATCGGCGAATGACTCCGTACCGCCGCAGGATCTCGAGCGTGGCGTCGAGCGGCAGCGGCTCGATGGTGCCGCGACGCCCGGTAACCGCGCTAGCCAGGAACATCGAGTTGTAGATCGCCTCCTCGGTCGCCTCTATCACCGCCTGGAAGAGCGGGCTCATCCGGCCGTTCGGGACCGGCGGCACGCTCACCCCCAGCTCCGTCACGGGCACCGTACTGAAGGCGATCACGTAATCTCCCGAACCGTTGGTCATGGAGCTGCCCGTGCGCGCGAGACCGGCCAGCGCCCGATGTGAGAGCCGCTCGAGATTGCGATGAGTGAGCGCCGCGTCGGTGGCCACCACGATCATGATCGAGCCGTCGCCCCGCTCGAGCACCGTCCCCTCCAGCGCTCCCTTCAGATAGTACCGCCCCAATTCCTGTCCCACCGGAGCTCCGGCAATCTGCAGCACGCCGCCGAAGTTGGTCTGCACCAGGACGCCGACGGTCCAGCCGCCCAGGCGCTCCGGCAGCACCCGGCTCGCGCTGCCGATGCCGCCCTTCCAGCCGAACGCCACCGTCCCGCGCCCGGCTCCCACGCTTCCCTGCTCCACCGGCCCGCTCTCGGCCGAGCCGATCGCCTCCAGCACGTCCCGCTCGGCGATGGGCCGCATCCGGATGTCGTTGAGGTATCCGTCGTTGGTCTCACCCACGACGGGATTGGCCGAGTGGACGCGCTCGTTGCCCGGCAGGCCCAGTAGATAGGTGAGCACCGCGTCCGCGGCCCTGGGCACGCAGAGCGTGCACGTGAGCACGACAGGGGACTCCAGCTCGCCCAGCTCCTGGACCTGCGTCATCCCCACCAGCTTGCCGAACCCGTTCCCCACTACGATGGCGGCCGGCACCTTCTCCTGGAACACATTGCCGCCGTGCGGCAGGATCACAGTGACCCCCGTATTGATCGAGTCGCCCCGCGCGATCGTCACCTGCCCCACGAGCACGCCCGCCACGTCGGTAATCGCGTTGTGCGGACCGGTGGGCAGCACGCCCACGACCACGCCGAAGTCGCGCACGGCCTGCCTCTCCTGTGCCGCGAGAGGCGCGGTCGCCGCGAGGCAGAGCAGCAGCAGCGCCGCGGCGGCGGGACGGACCACGATCGTCATGGCGCCAAGCTTGGGCACGCGCAGCGGGCTGTCAACGCGCATCGGCCTCCTCGTACGTCCCGCGCTTCCAGCGGTAGGGCAGCTCCACGATGCCACCCGGCTCGGTGACCGTGCGGAGCGCCGCCAGGGAGTCGCGCAATATGGTGCGTTGCTGAGCGGCGTGGCCCGGCTCCCCGAACACCTGCCCCAGCCGGAACTTCACCATCACGTTGCGCGGCGCCGGGAGAGCCTCGGTCATCTGCCTGACGACGCTCGCCGTCACCGTCGGAATCCCGGCTGCCTCGATCTCGCGCGCGACCAGCCCCACGGACTGGTGACAGGTGGGTCACCCAGGCGTCGCCAGGACCACGTCGACGTGGTCCTCCCTGAGGAGCGCGGCAATCTCCGGGGCGCTCTGCCGGATCAGCCGCTCGCGCTGGGCCCCGTAGATGTGCCCCATCATCCCAATGTGTCGCGGCGCGAGCGAGCCTAACTCGCCACGATCCACCAGCTCCTTCATCCGCTCGATCGGATAGACGCAGTTGATGTCCTGGTCGGCCGCGCGGTGGTCGTAGTAATCGTGCGTGATGACCAGCTCGCCCACGTCTGCATCGGCCGGCAACACCCGGAAGGAGGCATCGCCCTCCGGATTCTCCATGTCGAACGGTTCCTGGCTCTTCAGGTGCACGCCGCCGGCGGTCACGATGGCCACTCGCGCATCCGCAAGGTGGTCCGGCGGCGGAGCCAACGGAGGCATGGCGATGTCGGCGCTGGCCTTCTTCCGCACGGCACGGGCATACAACTCGTTGATCCAGTGAAAGCGCGTGTAGACATTCGACTGGAGCCGGTTCCACCAGCGGGCCATGGTCTGTCCTGTCTGTCGGTTGCGGGGATGTTCTCCGCAAACTACCATCTGACCTGAGCAGGAACCACTACCGCTGCTTTGACAATCGAGAGATCCCGTGTCCTGGACGTACGAGCCGCATTTCGACGCCGCCCACAGGGCGGCCCTGAGCAATGGAAAGAACCTGGTATACGTGTGCCCGGCCGCCGGCTGGGCCATGCTCCCGCTGCTCGGACAGCTGCCGGCGCCGGGAGGCGAAGGCGTCGAGACGCTGCTTCTCCTGCCGGAAGCCTCCGAGGGACTCGAGTTGGCTTCGATGGTCGCCACCATGGAGCCGCTGCGGCCGGTCCACGCCGTCAGCGGCCTGACCCGCGCCGGCCGTCTGCTCAAGTCCCATTCCGTCCGGACACTCCTCGCGACGCCCGCTGACGTCCTCCAGTTGCTGTCACGCTCGAGCCTCAAGCTCGATGCGCTGGCGTGTGTGGTCGTGCTATGGCCCGAGACCCACTTCGAGCTGGGCGCCGCCGACCCGATCGACTCCATCCTCGGCGAATGCCAGTCGGCGCAGCGTCTCATCGTGACCACCGACGAGGTTCCGATCGCGGACTTCATCGACAGGCACGCGCGGCGGGCGCCGATCGCGGCGCCGGCGCGGCTCCCCAAGGAGCCGGGCGCGCGCGTGCGCTACGCGCTCGTCGATCGGCAGCGGCTGGGTTGGGCCGTGCGCTCCGCGCTCGACTCCATGAACCCAGCCCGGACGCTGCTCTGGGACCCGACGCCGCTCGCAGAGACCCGGTGGACGGATTATGACGGCGACCCCACGGTGTTCGTTGCCGCCGATCCGGGCGAGGAATCCGTGGACCTGGCGCTCGCGGTGGAGCTTCCGTCGTCCGCCGCCCTGGATGCCATGCGCGGCGTCGCGCGAGACGTCGTAGTTCTCGCCCGGGCGACACAGCTGGCCTACCTGGAGGGGCTGGCCGAGCTATCACCGCTGCGCCTACCCTCCGAGGCAGACCGGGCCCGCGACAGGACGGCCCACATGCGCGCGCTGGTGCGCGGCCGGCTCGAAGCGGACGACTGTTCGGGTGACCTGGCCGCGCTGAGCCCCCTGTTCGACGAATACGACCCCGCGTTGGTCGCGGCCGCAGCCCTGCAGGTGAGCCAGGCGACGGGGCAGGCTCAGCCGACGTCCGACGCGCTACCCACGTGGGTGCACATCCACATCAACTCGGGCAAGCGTGACCGGATTCGGACTGCGGACGTGGTCGGCGCCCTGCTCAACGCCGTGGGCCTGCCCAAGGACCACATAGGCCGGGTGGACGTTCGCGATTCTTTCTCGTTGATCGAGGTGCGCGCGGAAGTGGCGGAGCGCACTCTGCGCGGCCTGGAGGGAGTGACGCTGCGGGGCCGGGCCGTATCGGCCCGTGTCGACCGCCGGTGACACCGGCGGCGGGTGGCCAGCGATCAGCCCGGAGCCGAGGGCGCCCGGCAGCTGACCGCTGACCCGCAGTCGGGCTTAGCGGTTTACCGCGTCCTTGAAGCCCTGGCCTGCCTTGAACGCCGGAACCGTAGCCGCCGCAATCTGGATCGTGCCGCCGGTGCGCGGATCGCGCCCCGCACGCGCCGCCCGCTTGCGCGCCACGAACGAGCCGAAGCCTGTGATCTGCACCTTGCCGCCCGCGCGGAGCTCCTTCACAATGAGGCCAGCGTCGCCGAACAGCGTCTCGACGGTGCGCCCCGCGTCGGCCTTGGACAGACCCGTGCTGGACGAAAGGGCTTCGATCAATTCTGTCTTGTTCACCCGTATCCTCCCTTGACGTAGAATTAGGTGGCTGACGTTACGGCGCGCCGTTGGGATGCGGCGCGCCACCGGTTCTAAATCCGGCTCTAAATAAGGACGCCCGGGCTCAGTTGGCAAGCGGGTTGCCGCCGCCGGGCCCCGGAGATAGCGTCCTCCCTGTACAGGAGAAGGTTGGCTCAATGGAGCACAGCACCCAGCCCGGATGGATCGAAGTCATTACGGGCGTGATGTTTAGCGGAAAGAGTGAGGAGCTCATCCGCCGGGTGCGACGCGCTGTGATCGCGCGGAAATCGGTTCAGGTCTTCAAATCCCACCTCGATGACCGCTCCGGCGTCTACTCCGTCACGACGCACGACGGCGGCGCCGTCGAAGCCCTCCCCGTAGACTCCTCGGCCGAGGTGGCGCGCCTGGTCCGGCCCGGGTCCGAGGTCGTGGCGATCGACGAGGCCCAGTTCCTGGACCACGCCATCGTCGACGTCTGCACCGCGCTGGCCGCGCGAGGTCTTCGCGTCATCGTGGCAGGGACGGAAACCGACTTTCGTGGCGCGCCGTTCGGACCGATGCCCCAGCTCCTGGCGGTGGCCGAGCAGGTGGACAAGCTGCACGCCATCTGCATGCAGTGCGGCAACCCGGCAATACGCAACCAGCGACTGATCGACGGGCATCCGGCGCGGTTCGATTCGCCCACGATCATGGTCGGTGGCAGCGAGAGGTACGAAGCTCGATGCCGGCACTGTCACGAAGTGCCGCGCGTGGATGAGGACCAGGCGAGCCTGCTGTAGCTGACGGCGGACACACCGATACCCGAACCTTGGGGGGGCGGTGCTGAACGTAGGACTCACAGGCAACATCGGCGCTGGCAAGTCAACCGTGGCCAGACTCCTGGAATCATGGGGGGCTTCGATCGTCGACGCCGACAGGCTCACGCGCGAGGTCCAGGAACCGGGGAGTCCGACCCTGGCCGCCATTGCCGAGCGGTTCGGGCCCGCGGTGCTCAGTCCCGACGGCGCTCTCGATCGAGAGGCGCTGCGCGAGCGCGTCATGAACGACGAGGCGGAGCTGGCGGCGCTCAACGCGATCGTCCACCCCGCGGTCCAAGCTCGGCGCGCGGTGCTCGCCGAGCAGGCCGCCGCCCGCGGCGTCCGCATCCTCGTGAACGACATCCCGCTCCTGTTCGAGGTGCTCGACCCGGCGGCATTCGACCTCGTCGTGCTGGTGGACGCGCCGGTCGAGCTGCGGCGCCGGCGAATAATGGCCGCGAGGGGTCTGTCGGAGGCCGACGCCGACCGCATGATCGCGGCCCAGCTACCCCCGAGCGAGAAGCGCGCCAGGAGCGACGTGGTGATGGACAGCGCCGGCTCGCTAGCGGAAGTGGAGCGCTCGTCCCGGGACGCGTGGCGCGCCATCCTGGAGCGGGCCGGGCTGCGCGCGGACGACCCGCCGGGCAACTGAGAGCGTCCCAACGAGGCGCTCGTGACCGGCCGAAACACCCGGTTGACATGGGGTGGTCGTCTCGATAACCTACGCCTCGCAACTCATACCTCAGAGCGTAAAGCCCATGTCTGAGATCCCTGAAAGTCTGCATTACACGGAAGAGCACGAGTACGTGAAGCCGGTCGAGGACGGTGTCGTCTCCATCGGCATCACCGACTACGCGCAGGGAGAGCTGGGCGACATCGTCTACGTCGACCTCCCCGCAGTCGGCTCCAGCTTCATCCGAATGGACGTGTTTGGTACGATCGAGGCCGTCAAGGCGGTGTCCGAGCTGTTCAGCCCCGTAGCGGGCGAGGTCGTGGAGATCAACGAGGCACTGGAAGGCGACCCCGGCATCGTCAACCGAGACCCCTTCGGCGAGGGCTGGATGATCAAGCTCCAGTTGCGCAACCAGGACGAGCTCCGTCAACTCCTTTCCGCCGCAGACTACGCGCAGCACATCGGGGAATAGCCGCCGGCCCGGAGGTTCTATTCATGCGACCGGCACCACGAGACGCCCTGGGGAATTCCCGGGGCGTTTGCATGCATAGGGTAGTGAATACATGACGAACCCGACCAAGACGACTCCGAGCGCCGACCACTTCGTCTGGCGCCACATAGGTCCGCGGCCCGACGATATCCGGGCTATGCTGGACACCCTTGGATACGACTCGCTCGAGACGCTGGTGGACGCGGCCGTGCCGGAGGACATCCGCATCGACCGAGAGCTCGACATAGCGGCCGGGTGCAGCGAGTACGAGGCGCTCCAGGCGCTGCGCGCGATCGCGGCGAAGAACCAGGTGTTCCGCTCGTACATAGGGATGGGGTACGCCGACACGATCGTGCCGGCCGTAATCCAGCGGAACGTCCTCGAGAACCCGGGCTGGTACACCGCCTATACGCCGTACCAGGCGGAGATCTCGCAGGGCCGTCTCGAGGCGTTGCTCAACTACCAGACGATGATCGTCGAGATGACGGGACTCGAGGTCGCCAATGCGTCGCTGCTCGACGAGGGCACGGCCGCGGCCGAAGCCATGGCGCTGAGCCTGGCAGTCGGGAAGAAGAAGGGTGCCCCGGTCTACCACGTGGACGAGGGCTGCCACCCGCAGACGATCGCAGTGCTGCAGACCCGCGCAGAGGCGCGCGGCATCACGGTCGCCGTGGGCGACCCTGAGAAGTTCTCGTTCAGCGCGGAGACGATCGGCGTTCTGCTGCAATATCCGACGAGCGACGGAGAGGTCAGGGACTATCGCGCCGTCATCGAGCGGGCGCACGAGGGCGGCGCCATTGTGACCATGGCGGCCGACTTGCTGGCTCTCGCCCTGCTCACGCCGCCGGGAGAGCTGGGCGCAGACATAGCGGTCGGGAACACGCAGCGCTTCGGCGTGCCGCTCGGGTACGGAGGACCGCACGCAGCCTACCTCGCCATCCACGAGAAATACAAGCGGCACGCGCCCGGGCGGATCATCGGGGTGACCAAGGACGCCAAAGGCAGGCCGGCACTGCGCATGGCCGTGCAGACGCGTGAGCAGCACATCCGGCGCGAGAAGGCGACGAGCAACATCTGTACGGCGCAGGTGCTGCTGGCCGTGATGGCCGGGATGTACGCCGCTTACCACGGTCCGGACGGCATCCGCCGCATCGCGCAGCGCGTGCACTCTCTCGCCGTGACGCTCGCCGATGCGCTGCGGCGCCTCGGGTACACGATCGCGCACGAGTCGTACTTCGACACTCTGAGGGTCGAGGCCGAGCCCGACCGTGTGGCCCGGGTGCATGAGGCGGCGCGGGCCAATCGCATCAACCTGCGGGCACTGTCCGACTCGGCAATCGGGGTGACTCTCGATGAGGCCACCCTGCCGGATCAGCTCGCGGCGCTCGTGGGCGTGTTCGCGCTCGGCGAGACGGTCGATCCCGAGGTTGGCACGTCGACCGCAATCCCCGCGGAGCTGGCGCGGACCTCCGAGTACCTGACGCACCAGTGCTTCAACCGGTACCACTCCGAAACCGAGATGATGCGGTACCTGAAGCGGCTCGAGGACCGTGACCTGGCGCTCAACTCGGCCATGATCCCGCTGGGCTCGTGCACGATGAAGCTCAACGCCGCAGTCGAGATGGCCGCCGTGAGCTGGCCCGAGTTCGGGGGCATCCACCCCTTCGCACCGCGCGACCAGGCGCAGGGCTACACGCAGCTGTTCGACGAGCTGGAGGGCAAGCTCGCGGAGATCACGGGGTTCGCGGCGATCTCGCTGCAGCCCAACGCCGGGGCGCAGGGCGAGTTCGCGGGCCTGTTGGTGATCCGCGCATACCACAGGGCCAGGGGCGAGGGGCACAGGACGGTGTGTCTGATACCCAAGTCAGCGCACGGCACGAATCCGGCCAGTGCCGTCATGGCCGGCATGGAAGTGGTCGTAGTGAAGACCGACGAGGGCGGCAACGTGGACATGGCCGACCTCAGGGAGAAGGCGGAGACGCACCGCGACAAGCTCGGCGCGCTGATGATCACCTACCCGTCCACGCACGGCGTGTTCGAGACCACGATCCACGAGATCTGTGAGATCATCCACGCCAACGGCGGACAGGTGTACATGGACGGCGCGAACCTGAACGCGCTGGTGGGCATCTCCCGTCCGGGAGACATCGGGGCGGACGTGTGCCACCTGAACCTGCACAAGACGTTCTGCATCCCGCACGGAGGGGGCGGGCCGGGCATGGGACCGATCGGCGTCGCCGAGCACCTGGTTCCCCACCTGCCCGACCACCCGGTGGTGCCGTTGGGTCGTGCGGACTCGTGCGGCACCATATCCGCGGCGCCGTGGGGCAGCGCCTCGATACTCCCAATCTCCTGGGCCTACCTGGCCATGATGGGACCCAGCGGGCTCACGCTGGCGACGCAGGTCGCGATCCTCACCGCCAACTACGTGGCGCGCCGGCTGCAGGGTGCGTACGGCCTGCTCTACTCGGGGCGGGACGGGCTGATAGCACACGAGTGCATCGTGGACACGCGACCGTTCAAGGCGTCGGCCGGAGTGGACGTGACCGACCTCGCCACTCGGCTGATGGATTACGGCTTCCACGCGCCGACAGTCTCCTTCCCCGTTCCCGGCACGCTGATGGTCGAGCCGACCGAGAGCGAATCCAGGCAGGAGTTGGACCGTTTCGTGGAGGCCATGCTCGCCATCCGGGAAGAGATCCGGGCAATCGAAGAGGGACGGGCCGACCCGACCGACAACGTGCTGCGCAACGCTCCGCACACGCTGGAGGACGTGATTGCCGACGACTGGGATCACCCCTACTCGCGCGAGCTGGCCGGGTTCCCGAGCCGCCATACCAGGGAGCACAAGGTGTGGCCTGCAGCGGGCCGGGTGGACGCTGCTTACGGCGACCGGAATCTGGTGTGCACGTGCCCGCCTATGGAGGAATACGAGCCCGCCGCCGAAGGAGTCGCGTGAGCCGGCAGGATTGGCGCCTGATCATCCAGCCGGACGGCCGGCCCGGCGCCGAAAACATGGCCCTCGACCACTCCCTCCTGCGCGCCGCGCGGGAGGGAGTCTCCTTTCTGCGGCTGTACCGCTGGAATCCTCCCTGCCTATCGTTCGGCCGCAACGAGCCGGCGCTGACCCGCTACGACACCAAGGCGATCGAACGACTCGGGTTGAGCACCGTACGGCGGCCGACCGGAGGCCGTGCGGTGTGGCACGAGGCGGAGGTCACCTACGCCGTGGCCGGGCCCTCGGATTTGTTCGGTTCGCTGAGAGAGGCATACATTAGGATTCACGAGGTCCTGGCCGCGGCACTGAGGGCACTCGGGATGGAACCCGAGCTGGCCGCGCGCACCAGTGGACGCGCCCTGGGCCCCGGCAGCGGGGCGTGCTTCGCCGCTCCGGTTGGAGGAGAGGTCGTGGTGCGGGGGCGCAAGCTGGTGGGAAGCGCGCAGGTCCGCGAGGGCGGAGCGTTCCTGCAGCACGGTTCGATCCTGCTCGACGACGGGCAGAACGTCGTGGCCGAAGTCACGCGCGGGACGGGCGCGGCGCCGCAGGCGACCTCGATCTCCGCCGTGCTCGGCAGGAGCGTCGCATTCGAGGAGGTAGCCGACGCGGTGGCTTCCGAAGCGCGGCGTGTGTGGGACGGCGCCTGGCAACGGAGCGAGCTGGAGCCACGGCCGGGGGAAGTGGAGTTGTTCGAGGATCCCGAGTGGACCTGGAGGAGGTAGCGCTGTGAACCGAATGACGGCCCTTCTGAGCCTCGCGACAGCCTTCCTGGTCGCGTGTACGCCCGACGCGGGGTGCCCCGACCGCTGGTGTGGAACGGCCGTTGTGGCGACAACCGCAGAGGCGGACGTCCTGCTCCCGGTAGCCACGACGCAAGACGTGGGCTACTCCATCGGTGATCTGATCTTCCTGAAGCTCGCGGACATCGGACCCGAGATGAACACGGTGGACCCGGGGACGTTCCAGCCCGAGCTCGCCAGCTCGTGGGAGTTCGAGGACGAGCGCACGATCGTGTTCACGCTCAACCCCGACGCGAAGTGGCACGACGGCGTACCGGTGACGGCCGAGGACGTGGTCTTCACCTTCGACGTGTATCGCGATCCGGTCGTGGCGTCCCCATCGCGCAACCGCGTGCTCGAGATCGAGTCGGTCGCGGCGCGCGGCACCGGCTCCGTGGCGTTCCGGTTCAGCCACGCCTATCCCGAGATGCTGTTCGACGCCGTGTATCACATGCGCATCCTGCCCAGACACCTGCTCGACACGGTGCCTCCCGCCGACATCTCGTCGAGTCCCCTGGGACGCAGCCCAATCGGGAATGGTCCCTATCGCTTCGTGCGCTGGAACGCCGGCCAATCCATCGAGCTGGTGGCCGACCCCGACTTCATTCTCGGCCGCCCCGGGATCCGACGGATAATCTGGCGCTTCGTGGGGGATCCCAACACCGCCGTGGCGCAGCTGTTGGCCGGTGAAGCAGACCTCCTCCAGGTGCTGAGTCCGGAAGCGCAGGAGCAGGTGGAGGCGCGGGACGACCTCAGGACCGTCATGTGGACGCCGCCGATCTACTACATGTTCGTCCAGTTCAACATGCGCGACGCCGAGGGCCGGGACCGCCCGCACCCGCTCTTCCGGGACCGCGCCGTGCGCGAGGCCATCGCGATGGCCGTTGACCGCGAGGCCATCGTGAATGCCGTCTTCCCGCAGGGAGTCGTTGGAAAAGGTCCCATGGCGCCGGCGCAGTGGGTGTGGCACGGGGAGTACGAGCAGATCCCGTTCGACACCGCCGCCGCGCGGGCGCGGCTCGCCGAGCTCGGCTGGGCCGATACCGACGGCGACGGACTGCTCGACCGCGACGGACGGCCACTGACGTTCGACCTCATCCTGCCCTCGAGCAGCGTGTCGCGCCGCCGCGCCGGCGAGATCATGCAGGCCCAGCTGCGGCGCATCGGCGTGACCATGACGATCACGGCGCTCGAGTTCAACGCCTTCCTGGAGCGCGGTGCGGCGCATCAGTTCGATGCGTTCTTCGGGGGCTACGGAGGCGACCCCAGCCCCGCCACGATCGCCGACGTGTGGGAGACCGGCGCAGCGACCAACCGCGGTTCCTACTCCAACGCCGAGGTCGATCGCCTCATCGGCGAGGCCCGCGCGGCATCCGACCTCGAGACTGCGCAGGACGCGTGGCACCGCGTGGTCACCCTCATCAACGACGACGTGCCGGCCATATGGGTGTACGCCGGATCGCCCATCTCCGGGGTGAGCGCCCGCTTCGAGAACGTATCCATCCGGAGCGACAACTTCACGGCCACGCTGTGGCAGTGGCGTGTGCCGGCGTCCCAGCTGATCGATCGCGACCGGATCACGGACGCCACGAACTAGGGTGCTGCGCTTCATCGCGGTCCGGTTGGCGCACGCGGCCGCGATCGTGTTCCTGGTCGCCACGCTGACCTTCTTCCTGCTGCATCTCGCGCCGGGAGACCCCTTCACGACATTCAGCGAGACCACGCTGGTTCCCCCTGAGGTCGTGGAGCAGCAGCGCCGCAACTTCGGGCTGGACCAGCCCCTGCACGTACAGTACGCGCGCTACCTGGGAAACCTCGTTCAGGGCGACTTCGGCTACTCGTTCCGCGAGCACCGCCCCGCTGCGGCCGCTATCGCATCGCGCATCCCGGCCACTCTGACCCTGGCCGCGGCCGCGCTCATCATCGCGTTCGGGTTGGGCATCCTGACCGGAGCGGTGCAGGCGGCACGTCCCGGCTCCCGCACGGATGACGCGCTCTCGATCGCGGCGCTCGGGCTCTACTCGATGCCGGTCTTCTGGCTCGGCGTGATGCTGCTGATGCTGTTCGGGGTGAGGCTCGGCTGGCTCCCCGTAGGCGGCATCGTGGACGAGGCGATCTACTCGTACCTCTCGCCTCTCGGACGCTTCGCGAACCGCCTGGAGCACCTCGTGCTTCCGGCACTCACGCTCGGTCTGGTGGGCGCAG
>JAUVTI010000125.1 GCA_030601605.1 Gemmatimonadales bacterium | reverse complement strand
CGCGTGGAGCTCGAGGCGGTGGAGCGGCGCCGGCGCTATGCCCGGGCCCGCGTGCGCCACCGGTCCGCGGCGGGCCCCGACCGTGTGGAGCCCTCCTGTGGGCATTACGTGGGCGATGCGTGCGGCGGCTGTCAGCTCCAGCACCTGGACACCACCGCCCAGCTGGAGGCCAAGCGCCGCATCGTGGGGGACGCGCTGCGCAGGATCGGGGGCCTGGACGTGCCCGATCCGGAGATCGTCGTGAGCCCGTCACCCTGGCGCTACCGCAGCCGGATCACCCTTGCGGCCGCGCGCGGCCGGATTGGGCTGCATCGGTTCGACGATCCCGGGGTGGTGTTCGAGCTCGAGGACTGCCCGATCACGCGGGAGCGCGTGATACAGCTGTGGCAGCGGCTGCGCGAGCACCGCTCCCTGCTGCCGCGCTCCCTCGTGGGCCTGATGCTGCGCGAGGACCGGGACGGCGGCCTGCACGCCGTCGTGGAGGCGAGCGACCAGCGGGCCTGGGACGCGGCGCCGCTGGCCCGGGCTCTGGGTGATCCCGAGGTGCACGTCTGGTGGCGGCCGCGGGGAGGGGCCGCCCGCGTGGTGGCGGGTCCGCAGCGGGGCTTTCCGGCGGTGGCCTTCGAGCAGGTGTACCCTCGGTTCGGGCAGCTCATCCGCAAGGAAGCCGTGGCTGCGCTGGGCGACTTGTCCGGCAAGGTCGTGTGGGACCTTTACGCCGGCGTCGGGGACACGGGTGAGCTTCTGGCCGCGGGAGGGGCGCGCGTCTGGAGCGTGGATGCGGACCGCAAGGCCGTGGAATGGGCCCGCGCGCGCGAGGCGGAAAGCGGAGTGGATGCGCCGATCCAGCGCATCACGGGGCGGGTGGAGGACGTGCTTCACCGACTCCCGATGCCACACGCGGTGGTGGCCAACCCTCCGCGCGGTGGGCTCGCGAGAAGCGTTTCGGAGTCGCTGGACGTGTGGGCGAAAACCCAGCCCGGGGCGCTTCTGTGCTACGTCTCGTGCGATCCGGCCACTCTCGCGCGGGACATTGCGCGGATGCCGGCGCTCTCGATGCGATCCGTCACCGCCTACGACCTGTTCCCGCAGACGAGTCACGTCGAGACGCTGGCGGTACTGGAGGCCACCGCGTGAGATACACGGTGACGGTGGGTGAACGGGCCGTCGAGGTCGAAGTGAGTGGCGACACCGTGCGGCTCAATGGAGAGCTGGTGCACGCCACCCTCAGCGGCATTCCGCGGACCCCACTCAGGAACCTCGTGCTGAATGGCCACGCCCGCACGTTCGCCATGGTGCGCTCGGACGGCGGCTGGAGCGTGCAGGCGGGCGGCCGCGCCTGGCCGGTGGGGGTCGTGGACGAGCGCACCCAGCAGCTGCGGGAGCTCACCGGTCAGCGCGCGGGCCATGCGGCGGGCGGGCTCATCCGTGCCCCCATGCCGGGCCTCGTGGTCCGGGTCGAGGTGGAGCCGGGACAGCGGCTCGACGCAGGGGCCGGAGTCGTGGTGCTGGAGGCCATGAAGATGGAGAACGAGATAGCGACCCCGGGGCCCGGGGGCGGGAAGGCAGGTCACGTAAAGGAGGGGCAGGCGGTGGAGAAGGGCGCCCCCTTGGTGGAGGTGGTCGAGCAGGCCGAGGGTTGACCTCTGGAATGGGCGTCGCTAGCATTCTGGTCTGTCTTAATTTGGGAATTCATACGGGGTTACGAGGTTGCCCGCAGTGATGAAGACGTATTCGCCGAAGCTTGCCGATCTGCAGCACAGCTGGTACGTGGTGGACGCCGAAGGCGCCGTGTTGGGCCGTCTGGCCAGCCAGGTGGCGCAGCTCATTCGCGGCAAGCACAAGCCGACGTTCAGTCCTCACGCCGACGGCGGCGACTTCGTCGTGGTGGTCAACGCGGGAAAGGTGCGGCTGACCGGCCGGAAGCTGGAACAGAAGCGCTACTTCCGGCACACCGGCTACATGGGGAACGAGAAGTTCATTCCCGTGGCCAAGGAGCTCGCGCAGCATCCCGAGCGGGTGATCGAGCGGGCGGTGTTCGGCATGCTGCCGAAGACCACTCTGGGCAAGCAGGTGCTGCGCAAGAAGCTCAAGGTCTATGCCGGACCGGAGCACCCGCACCAGGCACAGAACCCCACACCGATTGACTTGAGGTAGAACGACCGAGATGACGACCGCAGCACAGCCCGAACTCCGGTGGCACGCCGTTGGCCGTCGCAAGACGTCAGTGGCGCGGGTGTACCTGACCCCTGGGTCGGGCAAGTGGGACGTCAACGGGCGCACGCTGGGTGATTACTTCCCGCGGCGCTCGCTGGTTCAGCACATCCAGCAGCCCTTCACCGTGACCGACACGCTGGGCGCATTCGACGTGAAGGCCCGGCTGGGCGGCGGCGGCAGCACGGGGCAGGCCGGCGCGCTCCGTCTGGCGATTGCGCGGGCATTGGTAGGGGCCGACGACATGCATCGGCGCAAGCTGCGCGAGCACGGTCTGCTGACGCGCGACCCACGTGCGGTCGAGCGCCAGAAGCCGGGTCAGCCCGGCGCCCGCAAGCGGTTCCAGTTCTCGAAGCGCTAGGATTTCAACGACTCACACCGCTGGATCCCGCGGTGGGTGTTCGCCCAAGGGCGAATCGGCGTGGGGTGTGAAGGCGGTGGACGCACAACCCAGGGAATAACGGAAATGACACAACCGCAGTTGCAGGACCTCCTCGAGGCGGGGGTACACTTCGGCCACCAGACGCGGCGCTGGAACCCAAAGATGCGCCGCTTCATCTTCGCCGAACGCTCCGGCATCTATCTGATCGATCTGCAGAAGACCCTGCGCCAGCTCCAGCTGGCACAGGACCTCCTGCGTGACGTCGTGTTGAAGGGCGAGAACGTCCTGTTCGTGTGCACCAAGCGGCAGCTCAACCAGGTCATGAAGAGCGAAGCCGAGCGATGCGGCGCCTACTGGGTCACGGAGCGGTGGCTGGGGGGCACGCTCACGAACTTCCAGACCATCAAGCGCCAGATCCGGCGGCTGAAGGAGCTCGAGCAGGGGCAGGAGGACGGCACGTTCGAGTTCTTCACCAAGAAGGAACAGTTGCACTTCGAGCGGGAGCGGCAGAAGCTGAACCGCAACCTCGAGGGCATCAAGAACATGACTCGGCTTCCGGGCGCGATGTTCGTGGTCGACGCGAAAAAGGAGCGCATCGCCATCGCCGAGGCGAACAAGTTGGGCATTCCGGTGGTTGCCATCGTCGACACCAACGCCGACCCGGACATCATCTCGGTCCCGATCCCGGGCAACGACGACGCGATCCGTTCGGTGTCGCTGATCACGGGCGCCCTCGTCAACGTCATTGCCGAGGCGCGCAGCCAGGTCCCCGTGCGGGAGCCCGGCGCGGAGTCGGAGGCCTACTCCACGTACTCCAGCGAGTCGGAGGAGGCCAGCGAGGCGGACTCGAAGCGGCGCCGCAGGACCCGGCGCAAGCGGCGGCCCAAGCCCGAGGCCATCGCGGCGCGGCTCAAGGCCGAGGGGGCCGGGCCCGCAGAAGTGCAGGCGCCGACCGCGGACTCTGAGCAGGTGGCGGCCGACGCCCCCGCCGAGAGCGCGGCCAAGGAAGAGGGCCAGGCCTAATACGGAAGCTTTGACTTTCGCCGAAGTGGCCGCCGCCGTTCGGGCTGACCGACAGTCACGAGGCGGCGGTTTTCACATCGAGAAGGACAGGCAGGGAGCATGGCGACTACGATTTCAGCAAAAGAGGTGAGTGAGCTCCGCAGTCGCACCGGGGCGGGGATGATGGATTGCAAGAAGGCGCTGCAGGACACCGAGGGTGACCTGGACAAGGCGTTGCAGCTGCTGCGTCAGAAGGGCATCGCGAAGGCCGAGAAGCGGGCGGGCCGGAGCGCCAAGGAAGGCGGGATCGGCAACTATCTGCACTTCAACGGTCGCGTGGCCGTGCTCGTCGAGGTGAACTGCGAGACGGACTTCGTGGCGCGGACCGATGACTTCCAGAACCTCACGCGTGACCTGGCCATGCACATCGCCTCGGCCAAGCCGCTCGCCGTGAGCCCCGAGGATCTCCCCGCGGACGTCGTGGCGGGCGAGCGCGCGATCTTCGAGGCCCAGGTTGCGGAATCCGGCAAGCCGGAACAGGTTCGGCCGAAGATCATCGAGGGCAAACTGAAGAAGTTCTACCAGGAGAACGCCCTGTTGGAGCAGCCCTTCGTGAAGGACGACAAGAAGACCATCGGCGACCTGGTGAAGGAGGTCTCTGCCAAGGTCGGCGAGAACATCGTCGTCCGGCGCTTCGTGCGGTACGAGCTGGGAGAGACGTGATGGCGGAGCTCGCCTACCGGCGGGCGTTGCTCAAGCTCTCTGGCGCGGCGCTGGCCGGGGAGCGTGAGTTCGGCACCGATTTCAGCGTCGTCGAGCGGCTCGCGGAGGAGGTGAAGCAGGTCCACGCCCTGGGTGTGGACCTCGGCCTCGTCATCGGCGGAGGCAACATCATTCGTGGCGCCGTCGCGAGCCAGGAGGGACTGGACCGGGTCTCCGCGGACTACATGGGGATGCTGGCGACCGTCATCAACGCTCTGGCGCTGCAGGACGTGCTGGAGCGCAAAGGCGTGGAGACCCGCGTCATGACGGCCATTCGAATGGAGGAGTTGGCTGAGCCATACATTCGACGCCGCGCCCAGCGCCACCTCGAGAAGGGCCGTGTCGTGCTGTTCGCCGGCGGGACCGGCAACCCGTATTTTTCCACCGATACCGCGGCCGTGCTGCGTGCGCTGGAGATCGAAGCGGACGTATTGATAAAGGCCACGAGCGTTGACGGTGTATACTCGGCTGACCCGAAGAAGGACCCGTCGGCGGAGTTCATCCCGGAGCTCACATATCAGGAGGCGCTGGTCAAGGGTCTGCGTGTCATGGACGCCAACGCATTCGGCTTGTGCCAGGAGAACGGCCTCCCGATCGTCGTCATGAACGTCAACAAGAGTGGCGCCGTCGCCCGTGTGCTGCACGGCGAGCGCGTCGGGACAATCGTGCGATGACTACCTTGCCAGACACCCTGCCCGAGATCAAGAAGCACGCCAAGCAGCTGATGCAGAAGGCGGGGGATAACACCAAGCGGGAGCTGGCCACGATCCGCAGCGGAAAGGCCACTACCAGTCTGCTCGACACGGTGCGCGTTGAGGCGTACGGCCAGCAGGTGCCGCTCAACCAGGCGGCCACCGTGTCCGCACCGGAGCCCCGACTGCTGACGGTCCAGCCGTGGGACAAGGGGTTGATGGGAGCTCTGGAGAAGGCGATCCTGACCGCCGACCTGGGCCTCAATCCGGCCAACGACGGCACGATCATCAGGATTCCGCTGCCGCCTCTCACCGAGGAGCGTCGCAGGGAGCTGGTGAAGGTGGTGCACAAGCTCGCCGAGGAAGGGCGCATAGCCGTGCGGCACGCACGCGAGGAGGCGCGCAGCGCGATCAAGAAGGTGGAGCACGTCTCGGACGACGAAAAGCACCGCTCCGAGAGCGAAATCCAGAAGCTCCACGACGACGCCATCGCGCACGTCGACGCTCTGGTCGAGGCCAAGGAAGAGGAGATCATGGAGGTCTGAGGAGACCTCCTCCTTCGATGTCCCCCAACATGGTACGCCGAGTCACGGTGGCGGCTCTGGCAATCCCGGCCGCGCTGGGGATCGTGTACCTGGGTGGTTGGGCGCTGGCGGCCCTGCTCGCGCTGCTCGCGCTGGGTGGCGCCGCCGAGTTCTACGCCCTTGCGAATCGGGGCGGTGTCCGGCCCGTGGCCCTCGCCGGCTATGTGGGCGCAATGGCCATCCCGCTGGTGGCTTTCGCGACGTATCCGGACGGGCTCCAGCTCGGAATGCGGTGGATCGCGCTGGGAGCGGCGCTGTGGCTCATCGTCACCGCGGCGGCAGTCCTGG
>JAUVTI010000016.1 GCA_030601605.1 Gemmatimonadales bacterium | reverse complement strand
CTGCGCGGCCACGGCGATCTCGAACGGTTCGCTGCGCACCTCATGCCGCAACTCGCGGCTCAGGAACGAGGAGGACACGGGCAGGCTGTAGGAGACGGTGGCCGAGCCAACCTCCATGGCTCCGGCGGCGAGTGGGAAGACGACCTGGTGCAGCGCGAACAGATCGTACCACACGCCGCCAACCTGGCGGGAACCCACGATCCCCGTGGGCGCCGGGCGGTCGTACTTCCACGCGCCGCGCAGCGCCGGCGACTCGAGCGTGGGTGGGTTGCGCAGGCGACTGCGCACTTCACGCGGGAACCAGGCGACGACGACGAGATCCACCTGCGAGCCCAGCACCACCGACTCCGAGGACGGCATCACGGTGAGGGTCACTTCGTCGGGTGACAGCCTCGGAGCGGGCGCCGAGCGGACGAGCGCGTCGATCGCGTCCTCGAGACCAGCCCCGGCATCCGACGCCGGCGCGCTGACGCGGATGTCGATCGGCTGGGTCTCGGCGCTCTCCTCACCTTGGCGCACCCGCACCGGGCCGATCGTAGCCGTGCCGGAACGCAGGGCGCGCAGCGTGATCCGGCGCACCGTTATCCGGGTCGCCGAACCTCCTTGCATGCTGACTCTGGTCTGATCGCGGGAGTTCCTGAGCTCGAGCCCGGTGAGATCGGGATTGTCGATCTCTACGGGCGAGGGACCGGCATACGCCTCCACCGTGATCGTGAGGACGATCTCCTCGCCGACCATGACCTCCTGCCGGTCGACCTGCGCACCGACCTCGACCTGCTGCTGCAGCAGCAGAGCGGTCGCGAGCAAGAGCGCTACCACTCCTTGTGTCCCCGCGACTCGCGACGCTGGCGCTGACCGAGCTGCCGTGCCCTGGTGCGCCGCTCCTCGTCAGCCATCGAATTGAGGATCTGTTGCGCCTGCGCGGCCGATAGGCCCTGCGGCGGCGGCGGCTCAGGCGGGGGCGCGGCGCCCTCCCCACCGCCCGGAGGCGGCTGCCCCCCGCTCGGGGGAGGCGGCAGACGGCGGATGGTGAGCTCCAGATTCCATTTGGCGGCGGCGTCCTGCGGCCTCAGCAGCAATGCCTCGCGGTAGCTGCGGGTGGCCGCCTCGAGGTGCGCCGCGGCCTGGGAGCTGTCCTGCTCCGCGAGGTGGAGCTGCAGGAGTCCCAGGTTGTAGAGGGCGCGGAAGCGCAGGTCCGGCTCGAGCGATTCGGCGGCTCGCTCCAGCGCGCGCCGCGCGAGCGCCGTGTCGTTGGCGGCGAGAGCCGCGGTGCCGAGGTTGTAATACGTCGTGTCACCACCCTCGCCCGCACGCACCTGCAACAAGTAGTGCGCCGCAGCCTCCGCGTAGTCGCCGCGGGCCCAGGCCTCGTCACCCAGATTGCGCGGGCCCTGCGCGTGCGCAACCCGCACTCCGACCAGGAGCAGCAGTAGCGAAATGAGCGCCATCGAGCGCCGCGTGAACGTGTGCGCGAGCAGGATCACCGTGGCAAGCAAGAGCGGGATCCACGCACGAGAGATGTCCTGCGCCGCGGTGGAGGTCGCTTGCGGTGAGCGCTTGTAGGCTGAGACGAGGTCGCGCACCGCGCCCGCCTGGTCGGCGAGCTGGGCTGCGACCAGCACTGCCCGGGCTGCGTCGGCGACGGCCGTGAGTATGTCGTCCCGCCGGGCGGTGGCGACGACCTCGCCCATCGGATCGCGCTGGTAGCCCATCAGGACGCCATCCAAGCTACGCACGGGTATGGGCACCGGCTCGATCCCGCCCTCGGCCACGAGCACCAGACGCACCCTCTCGCGGCGCAATCGCTCCGCCGCCTCCAGGATCGGCGCCAGCGAGTCGTGTGCCTCTCCATCGGTGAACACGACGAGTACCCGATCGGCGACAGGGTCGCCGGCGAACAGCAGCTCACGGCCGCGCTCGAGCGCCGCGGCGAGTCCGGTGCCGCCGGCGCTCGTGAGCTCGGGGTCCATCGCCTCGATCAGCAGGTTGAGCGCACCACCGTCCACCGTGAGCGGCGAGAGCGTGAAGCTCTGCCCTGCGAACGCCACGAGTCCAATGCGGTCGCCACCCAGATCGTGCACGAGCCGGCGGGCCTGGCGCTTGGACCGCTCGAGTCGCGATGGCAGTACGTCCTCCGCGAGCATCGAGCGCGAGATATCCACTGCGATGACGAGGTTCAACCCCTTGGTCTCCGCCACCACCACCCGGCTTCCCCACCGCGGTCCCGCGAGCGCCAACGTCGCGCCTACCGCGACGAGGCCGATGACCAGGGGGCTGGAGCGTCCCAGCCGAGCAGCCTGCTCCGCCAATTGCTCCGACCACTTCCTGGCGTGCGCCACACGCGCTCCCCTGCCCCACAGCGCGAGCAGCGCCCCCACCAACCCGAACGCCGGCGCGAGCCACAGCAGCTGCGGTACGTCGAAGCTCATCACGGCACCCGCACGACGATGGTGGCGGCCAACAACAACTCGAACCCGAGCGCGCCCAGCCCCACGAAGAGGGGCAGGTGAAACGCCTCGTTGTACTGGGTATAGCGGGTCACCACGACCGGGGTCTTCTCGAGGCGGTCGATCTGCTGGAAGATGCGGTTCAGGGCCTCGGGGTCGGTGGCGCGGAAGTAGCGTCCGCCCGTGAGCCGCGCGATGTCCTCGAGCAGCTCTTCGTCGATTCGCACGGGCAGTGTCTGATACCGCAGCTGCCCCTGCGTGCCTCGCCCGATGGGCATCGGCGCCTCGCCCTCGGTGCCCACTCCCACCGTGTAGATCTTGATGCCGAACTGAGCTGCCGCCTCCGCCGCCGTGCGCGGGTCCAGCATTCCGCGAGTGTTCTCGCCGTCGGTGAGCAGCACCACCACCTTGCTCGCCCCCGGCGCACGCCTGAGACGGTTCGCCGCCGTGCCGATCGCCGTGCCGATCGCGGTCCCGTCCTCGAGCTCACCGACACGGAGACCCCGCACCGCTTGCTCGAGCACCGTGTAGTCGACCGTGATCGGAACGCGCGTGAGCGCCTCGCCGGCGAACGCCACCAGCCCGATGCGGTCGTACTCGCGCCCCTTGATGAACGAGACGGACTGCTCCTTGGCTACGTCGAGCCGATTGGAGGGCGCGAAGTCCTCGGCCAGCATGCTGCTGGAGACGTCCACCGCGAGGACGATTGCGATGCCCTCGCTCTCTGTATCCATCGAGGAGACGCCGTACTCCGGCCCGGCTGCGGCTATGATCCACGCCGCGAGAGTCAGCGTGCGCAGCGCCGCGGGAAGTCCCGCCAGCCAACGCCGCTGTGAGCGCGCCGCGCGTAGCTGCCTGGCATCACTGTAGGTCGCCACCGGCGCGGGACGCGAGTGGCGGCGCCACCACCAGAGCGGCAGGATCAAGAGGAGCAGCAGTATCAGAGGGCGCGCGAAGATCACAGCGCCTCCTCGACCGGAGGTGGCTCCAACTCACGCGACACTCTCTCGGCGCGTTCCACGAGCTCGGCCACATCGCTGGGAACCGCCGGTGAGAACCGCGCCCGCTCCAGCGACCGCAGCACCTCCGTCAACTCGCGCATGGGCAACGGATGGTCGGATGCCTCCAACACATCGAGGCATTCCTCGGCATCGAGGTGGCGTCCGGCTTCGGGCGCCACAGCGGCGATACGCGCCCGCAGGCGGCCGGCGGTTACCGCAGCCACCGCGCGTGGCTCGCCCGCTTCCATCCAACTGCCAATCGACGGGTCGGGGCGTACCTCGGACGGCAGGCGGCGCGCGGGGCGCGGCCGGGCGCGGCGCCTCCACGCGGCCCACGCCAACCCCGCCGCGATTACGCCGAGTACGAGCCCCACCAGGGGGAGGGACCTCCGCAGCCGGCGCTGGAGCGGCGCCCTGGCCGGCAAGGCCGGTGGCAACGGATCGCCCGCAGGGAGCACGGCCGCCACGCTCACCATCGCCGTGTCGCCGAGCAGGGTCTCGACCCGCCCGTCCGGGTAGAGCAGTTCCGCATCCGGCATGGCGACGGCGTGCTCGCCGGGCGCGAACAGCGCCACCGTGTAGAGAATGGTGAGCGCGCCTTCGGCGTATGCCGCGCGTGGCGCAGCGAGCGGCTCGATCAGGGTCGAGGCATCCAGGGACCTGAGCCGCGCCTGCACGTCGGGCGCCGTGCGGACGCGCCGCACGAGCCGCACGGTGTCTCCCACGGTAGCCGGGACCGGAGTTACCGCCCATGTAGGCAGTTGCAGCGCCAGAAGCAGGAGAAGCGCCGTCACCGATTGAGCCGCCGGGCGCGCTCGGCGAACGCGCGGTGGAGGGCCTCGGCATAGGGCCGGTCGGTGCGCAGCGCGATGTGATCCACCTGTGCCTGCTTGAGGGCGCGCGCCCGGGAGAGCCGCACCTTCGCCGCCGTCATCGCCAGAGCCAGGCGGGTGGGTTCGTGCGATGTCTCCACCAGCTCGCGCTCGCCCGATTCCGCGTCTTCGAGCTCGATCCAGCCCGCGTTGGGCAGCTCGAACTCGCGCGGATCGTCCACCGTGATGGCCACTACCTCGTGACGCCGTGTCAGGCGCCTGAGTGGCTCCTCCCATCCCGGGGCGCGGAAGTCCGAGAGAACGACGACGATCGAGCGGTGCCGCAGCAGCCTCGTGGCGTAAGCCAGAGCCGATGCGATGTTCGTGCGCCGGTCCTGCGGTTGGAACGCGAGGAGATCGCGCAGGATGCGCAGCGCGTGCAGCCGCCCCTTGCGGGGCGGGACCACATGGTCGATTCCGCCCGAGAAGATGAGCGCGCCCACCCTGTCGTTCTGCCGGGCGGCCGCCAGCGCGAGTACCGCTGCCACTTCGACGCCCAACTCCGCCTTGGCGACCGGAGCGCCGAACTCCTCGGAGCCCGACCGGTCAACCACGAGCAACAGCGTGAGCTCGCGCTCCTCCATGAACGTCTTCACGTACGGCGAGCCCATCCTCGCCGAGACGTTCCAGTCTAGCGCGCGGTAGTCGTCGCCCTGCTGGTAGGCTCGTACCTCCGCGAACTCCATGCCGTGCCCACGGAAGACCGAGCGGTATTCACCGGAGAAGAGCGTGTTGACGAGCCGGCGTGTGCGCAGCTCGATCATTTTCACCTGACGCAACACGTCGGCCCCGACGATACGGGACGGATGCGTCACGGGACGTCCACGGCCTCCAGGATCTTTTCGATCACCCCGTCGGAGGAGATGTCTTCGGCCTCGGCCTCGAACGTGAGCAGCACCCGGTGCCGCAGCACGTCGGGGGCCATGGCCTTGATGTCCTCTGGAACGACGTATGCCCGGCCCCGCAAGAAGGCGTGCGCCCGGGCGGCCTGCGCCAGGTAGATCGACGCGCGGGGGCTCGCGCCGTATGCGATGAGGGGGCGCACCTCGTGGAGTCCGATCGACTGCGGCTCGCGCGTGGCGCGCACCACATCGACTATGTAGTCGACGATCTTCTGGTCCATGTACAGCTCTGCGATCGTGCGCCGGATGGCGAGGATGTCCTCGGGGTCGGCCACTCGACTCACCGGGATGTCCTGCCCACCGGCCATGCGCCAGAGAATCTCCTTCTCGTCGTCACGGTTGGGATAGCCGACGAACACCTTGAGCATGAACCTGTCGAGCTGCGCCTCGGGCAGCGGGTAGGTGCCCTCCTGCTCGATCGGGTTCTGGGTGGCGAGCACCAGAAACGGCTCGTCCAGCACGTGAGTCTCGCTGCCGATCGTCACCTGCTTCTCCTCCATCGCCTCCAGCAGGGCGGCCTGCACCTTGGCGGGCGCGCGATTGATCTCGTCGGCGAGCAAGATGTTCGTGAACAGGGGGCCGCGCTTGGGCCGAAACTCACTGGTCCGCTGGTCGAAGACCATCGTGCCGATGATGTCGGCCGGCAGCAGATCGGGCGTGAATTGAATCCGCTGGAACGTGGTGCGAATCACCTCGGCCAGCGTGCGCACCGCGAGGGTCTTGGCGAGGCCGGGGACGCCTTCCAACAGGATGTGCCCACCGGTGAGGAGCCCCACGAGCAGGCGCTCGATCATTGCCTCCTGCCCCACGACGCGCTTGCGCACCTCCTCCACGATCGCAGTCGTGATTGCCACGTCGGGAGCCTTCAGGGCGCGTGACGTCATCGCTTGAAGCGCTCTCCTTCCTCTTCGTTGCGGAAGATCCAGGTGGCGAACCTGGCCGGCCCGATGGCGTCGCCGGGCTCCATCGCGCCCCACTCGACGCCGCTGTCGGACCCCGCCCCGCGTCCCTCGGCCTGCTGCACCACGCACTTGGCGCGCTCGACCCAGACGCCGACGTTTTCGGGCCGCAGATCCACCCAGCCGCGGGCCACTGCCTGCTCCACGTCACCGCCCTCCAGCTGGATGATGACGACCTCGCCCCTATAAACCTTCCCGTCGGGAACGATGATCGGAAGGCCCACAGACACTATGGTTGAGCGCAGCTCGGCATCCTGTCCGACTAGCGCCACCGCCTCGGCCGAGAGGGCCTCCGCCTCGCTCTCGGCCAGCTCCGCCACGGACCGGCGCAGCCTCGCGAGCACGGCCGCCTCGTACAGCGCCTTGGTGAGGCGCGGCGGCCCCAGGCTCTCGAACGCCACCGAGTGCAGGCCGTGCCGCTTCTCGAGGTCCTTCAGGCGGTCGATCGCAAACGCGCGCAGGATGCCCGCCTGGTAGGTGGGGCCGGCCGTGGCCGCGTCCAACGCCGTCATGATGTCGCGGCCCGTGGGATGCCCCTGCAGTTCCATGACCACGTACGCCGCTACCTCTTCGGGCGTAATGAACTCCATCTGGCGCAGCGCCGTCACGGTCTCGAACTCCTCCCGTGCGAACTGGCCGTTCTCTCCGCAGTCTGCCCAAACCGACTCGAGCACCGCGCCGGTATCGACCCAGCCGCCGGCATCGGGGTCGAACGCCGCGCCGACGTCCAGCGGCGTGGGGCAGTCGATCTTCTGCACCGGCTCTCCCTTGCGACGCACCGGCCCGTATGCGATGTCGCGCCAGGCAATGGCCGTGGTCGGCTTGATCTCCATCGTGGCGGGCGCGCCCGGAGTCCGCGCCACGAGCCAGAGCAGCAGCGAATGCGCGCCGGCCACTGCAGACTTGGTGAGCAGCGTGCGGGAGGGACGCTCTTCGGAGTGCGTGTACGGGATGTTGAGGCCCATGCCGCCCGTGCCGCTGGTCCCGATCTTCACGTACGCTTCCGTCGGGAACGACCTCAGGCACTCCAACATGATCTGTATGTGGCGAATGAGCTGCGGCATCGGAATGGACAGGATGTGCTCCTCCACCTGCTCACGGCTGACGGGGCCGGAGCGCACAGCGTCGAGCAGCGAGCGCGAGCTGTGGAACACGTCCTGATATGCGAACGCCGTGGCGGTGTTGATGCAGTCGACCACGGCGTCGGGCTCATAGCGATCGAAGAGTTGAAACAGAAAGCTCCGCTCGAGCACCTCCCGATTGAACTCGCCCAGGATGTCTCCCAGTACGAGCTTGCGGTGCGCCGGATCGGACAGCATCTCGCTCCGCACCAGCTTGGCGACGCTGGTCGGTACGAACACGTCACCCCACTCGGCGCAGATCTCGGTCTCGCCGGCACCGGCCGACAACCGCTCGGAACCCTCAGTCACCTCGTCCTCGTACAGCGCTACGAGTACGATTCTCCTGGGCTGGAAGTCGAGCAGCTTGCGCGCCACCGCCCGACCCACCAACCCGCTGCCACCCAGAATGAGTATCGTCTTGCCCTTGAGTTCCATCGCTCGCTTCCCGTATCAGGCCGCGCGCACGTCGCGCACCGCCTGGAGTTCACGCTTCGACAGATACCGCCACTCGCCCGGAGCCAGGCGGCCGAGTCGCACCGGCCCATGGCTCAGCCGGGTCAGCCGCTCCACCTTGAGTCCCAAGCGCTCGCACAGCCGCCGCACTATGCGGTAGCGTCCCTCCGCGAGCACCAGCGTGAGGTCCGTGGAGCCTCGCTCGCTCTCTCGCACGGTCACCTTCACCAGTTGAACCGGGCGGCCCTCGATCACCACCGGCCGCGCCAGCATACGTCGAATCTCGTTGGCCGAGCGCCCATGCACCAGCACTCGGTAGGTGCGCTCCACGCCGAACCGGGGGTGCACCATCCGATGGGCCGCCGTGCCGTCCGTGGTCAGCAGCAAGAGGCCGGACGTCGCGACGTCGAGCCTTCCAACGTACGTGAGCCCCGGCACCCTGGGGAGCAGCTCGAACACCGTGCGGCGCCCCTGCGGATCCCGCTTCGTGACCACATACCCCAGCGGCTTGTTGAGCGCGATCCAGACGCTCTGCGACTGGGCGATCCGGCGGCCGCCGACGGTGATCAGGTCGGTGTCGGGATCCACGCTCGCTCCGATCTCGGCGACTCGCCCGTTCACCTTCACCCGCCCCGCGCGTATCATATCCTCGGCCCGCCGCCGTGAGGCCACCCCGGCCCGCGCCAGGGCGCGCTGCAGCCGCATGGTGGTCACGGCTCGCTCGTCTCGGGCGCCGCTGTCGGAGAGTGCAGCGCCACCGACAGCTCCTCCAGCCTGGGCAGGTCTTCGATTCCCTTGATCCCCAACAGCTCCAGGAACGACGTCGTGGTACCGTAGAGCAGCGGACGCCCGAGACCTTCTGCGTGACCCACGGCCTCCACGACTCCGCGCTCCTGCAGGGAGCGTAGCATACCCTCGACCGATACTCCGCGGATCTCCTCGATCTGCGCCCGGCTCACTGGCTGGCGGTAGGCGATCAGGGCCAGAGTCTCCAGCGCAGCCCTGCTGAGCTTGCGCGGCCTCGACACCAGATGCGCTTCGGCTATTGCATCGGCGAGCTCGCGTCGGGACACGACCTGATAGCCGTCGGCCACCTCCGCCAACTCCACCCCGTGACCGTGTGCCTCGTAGTGTTCGCGCAGCTCCTCCAGGGCGGCGCGGACTTCGTCCTCCGTCGCCTCGGGTACGAGCTGGTGAAGCTCGCTCAGCGAGAGCACGTGGTCCGCCGCGAACAACGCGGCTTCAAACAGCTGTACTATCGGGTTCACGGACTATTGCCACCGTGCCAAAGGACTTTCGTTGAGCCAGGCTGATGCGCCCCACGCGCGCCAGCTCGAGCAGGGCCAACAGTGTGGAGAGCACGTCGACGATGCTCACTTCCTCTCCCATCGCCTCGAGCAGCGTCAGTTCCCCGCGCTCCTCCAGCAATCCGAGGATCCGCTTGGTCGCCCCCTCCACGTCCAGCGGACGCGGCACGACGCGGTGCAGCACCGCCTCGGGCATGGACTCGACCAGCTCCTCGATTGCGACCAGCAACTCCTCGACGGTAACCGCGAGCGGCCGCGGCGGCGCCTCGGGCGCCTCCGGCAACCACCCGCGCGGGAACCGCCCGGCGTGCGCGTTCGCGCGCTGCGCCAGCCAGTCCGCCACCTCCCGGATCTGCTCGTACTCGAGCAGGTGCCGCACCAGCTCGGCCCGCGGATCCTCCCACGACTCGTCGTCGAAAGGACGCGGCAACAGGAGCTGGATCTTGATGCGCAACAGCTGCGCCGCCATCTCCAGATAGTCGGCGGCCTCGTTCAGCCCCAGCACCCCGATCGCGTCGAGGAACTGATCCGCGATGGACGCGATGGGGATGTCGGCGATGTCGATCTCCTGCTCCCGTATGAGATGGAGCAGCAGGTCCAGCGGGCCCGAGAAGCCTTCGAGCTTCACGACGAACGGGGACTCGTTCGACTCCACGATCCGGGAGACCGTCATATCGCGCACAACGGGAAGGGCCGCAGCGTGTACGGCGCGGCCAGATGACACGCGACGCCCTGCAGCGCGAACGCCGGAGTCAGCAGCCCGTACAGCACCTGTGGGGCGATCAGGATGAGCAGTATCAGGGCGAACACGCCGTAGCGCCCGACCGCCCTGTACCGCGCCGCCCACTGCGGCGGCAGCACATGGTACAGCAGGTGCGAGCCGTCGAGCGGAGGAATCGGGATCAGGTTGAAGAACGCGAGCAGCAGGTTGAGCCACACGCCCCAGAAGAGCCCCCGCTGCACCACTGCCAGGACCCCCTCCGTTGCGGGGATGGCCCCCGCCATGGCACCGACCGCGATAGCCAGCACGAGGCACGCGAGCGCCAGCACCGCGTTGGTCACGATCCCCGCAGACGAGACGATGAGGTCACCACGCCTCGGATCGCGGTAGTTGCGCGGGTTCACCGGGACCGGCTTGGCACCACCGAACACGACTCGGCCCCCGGACCCGAAGAACACCGCCAGCGGCCGGAGCACGGTCATGAAAGGCTCAATGTGCTTCAGCGGGTTGAGGGTCAGTCGTCCGAGCTCCTTGGCCGTCGGGTCTCCCTGCTTGAGGGCTGCATAGCCGTGCGCATACTCGTGCGCCACCATGGAAAAGAGGAGCACGGGCAGCACGATGAGGAGTTCGTACACGGTGGGGTGGGTCACTCGGTTGAGGCGGCCGAAAGCTAACGGCGCCCTGCGCCGGTGTCAAAGGCGTAGCGCCTTGACTGGCAGACACTTGCGCGATAGTATTCCGGTCGGTTTTCGGGGCCCGGTTGGCCCCGTTTTCTCACGAGGAGTGTAAGTGCCGAACATCAAGTCAGCCAAGAAGCGCATGCGGCAGGCCGAGAGTCGCCGGGCACGCAACCGGCAGCAGAAGAGCACCCTGCGGTCAGCTGTGAAGAAGGTCAGGCAGGCGGGTACGCAGGAAGAGGCGCAGGCCGCCTACAAGGAGGCTGAGCAGCTGCTGGACCGCGCCGCCCGCAAGCACCTCGTGCCGAAGAACGCAGCGGCGCGCAACAAACGCCGGCTGCACAAAGTCGTGGTCGCGAAGGGATCCAAGAAGTAGCTAGAGCGCTGCGAGCTCCGCGCCGCAGCGTTCGCAGTACCACTCCGTGGGGAGGTTCGGCGCGCCACACTCCCCGCACTTGACGACCTTGGCCGAGCCCCTCATCGGCTTGGGCTGCTCCTTCAGCGGCCCGACCCCCTCAGCTCCAACAACAGACGTCCGCGGCGGGCGTGGTGTATCCCCGAGCTGCTGTTCCTCTTCGTGCGTGACCGGCGAGACCAGGTCCTCGGTGGAGAGCCGCGGCTGGGCGCCGCTCAAGCGGCGTCTCGGCTGGACCTCGTCACCGGTAACGGAGCGCAGAAATTCCAGCTCGTCGAAGGCGTCGGTCTGGGCCGGCTGGGCCGGCTCGGGAGCCGCCTCCTCGGCGGCCGGTGCCTCTACGATCTCGGGTTCCGGTTCGGGCTCGGCCTCGGTCGCGGGTGCCGGCTCGCTCTCGGCCGTGCCCACCGCTGACACGACTTCCTCCATGCCGGCGATCTCGTCCTCCACGGCCTTGAGCTCCTCCCGGATCTTGACCAGGGAATCGAGGATCTCGCTGCGCAGCTCGGTCCACCTGGCCTCGTCGAACTCCCCCACCGTGTGGCGCAGCTCGGCCTCGGCCATGCGCTCCGACTCGTGCGCTTCCCGAGCCGCCAGGTCGTCGCGCGCAACCCGCTGCTCGTCCAGCTTGGAAGAGAGCTCCTCGCGAAAGCCCTGCAGTTCCGCGATGATCACCCCGTAACGCTTGCCGTAGTCGGACTTGACCTTTTCCCGCACCCCCTCGGGCGTCTCGTCCGCGGCCTGGTTCAGGCGCTGGAGCCACTGCTCGATCTGCCGCTTCTCGTCCAGCAGCTTCTGGATGTCGGCGGTCGAGCTCTGGGAGCGTTTGGCTGTCAACTGCTCTCTCCTACGGCTGGGCGACGGGGAGGCGTCGGCCAGCGGGCGGGGGCTGAACTGCTATCCTGTTAAGATATAACAACTTTGGCCACTTCCGTCACGCGCTGCAGCGGCGTGCGTCACGCTTTTCTAGCCTGTGAAGACCGTCACACCACCCACCAGGGTACGCTCCACTTTGCCGGCCAGTTCCCAGCCCCCGAAAGGGGTATTGCGGCTCTTGGACAGGAAGGCGGCCGGGTCCACCACCCAGCGCACCTCGGGGTCGAACACCATGACGTCGGCCGCCACCCCACGGCGCAACGTGCCGGCCGGCAAGTGGAAGATCCTGGCCGGCTCAGTACTCATTCGGTTTATCAGCTCCGGAAGCGTGAGGTAGCCCTTCCCCACCAGCTGCGTGAGCCCCATCCCCAGGGCCGTCTCCAGCCCGATGATGCCGAACGGCGCATCGTCGAACTCCCGCTCCTTGGACTCGTAGTGATGGGGGGCGTGATCGGTCGCGATCACGTCGAGGGTCCCGTCCTTGAGCCCGTCGCGGACGGCCTCAACGTCGGCTTCCTCACGGAGCGGCGGGTTCATCTTGGCGTTCGTGTCGTAGCCCTCGGTCGCCTCGTGGGTGAGAGCGAAGTGGTGCGGCGCGCCCTCGGCCGTGACGTTCACGTTCCGGTCCTTGGCGCGCCGGATCAACGCCACCGACTCCCGGCTGGACATGTGGCACAGATGTATATGCCCCCCCGTCAGCTCCGCCAGCAGGAGGTTGCGCGCCACCATGATCTCCTCGCACGCGGATGGAATGCCCTTCAGCCCCATCCTGGCGGAGACCGTGCCCTCGTGCATCACGCCGTGCTTGAACAGGTAGGGGTCCTCGCAGTGCTCCGCCACCGGGATCCCGAACGAGCGCGCATACTCCAGCGCACTCCGCATGAGCTGGGTGGAGACGACCGGGTGCCCGTCATCGCTGACCGCCACGGCGCCGGCGTGCACCATCTCACCGAACTCCGAGAGCTGCTCGCCCTTCTGCCCCAGTGTGGTGGCCCCGATGGGGTAGACGCGGGCAGCGCCGGCGTCCGCCCCCTGCTTCACGATGAACCCGATGGCCGCCTGGTTGTCGGTCACCGGGTCGGTGTTGGGCATCGCGCACACCGATGTGAAGCCACCCGCCGCAGCCGCCCGGGCTCCCGACGCCACCGTCTCGGCATCCTCGCGCCCCGGCTCGCGCAGATGGACGTGGATGTCCACGAGGCCGGGCGCCACGACCTTGCCCTTGCAGTCGACGATCTCCGCCCCATCGGGCGCCGAGAGCCTCTTCTTCAGCGCCTCGACCTTGCCGTCCACCATGAGGAGATCCGCCACGGCATCGTGGTTCTGGGAGGGATCCACTACCCGCCCGCCCTTCAAGAGCACCGGCTTCATTCTTCACCCTCCCGGCCGCTTCCCTTGGCCGCTTCCGCCAGTTCCGGCCTGCCTCCCGCCAGCAGATAGAGCACGGCCATCCGGACGGCCACACCGTTGGTGACCTGTTCCAGGATCACGCTGTGGGGACCATCGGCCACGCGGGAGTCGATCTCCACTCCGCGGTTCATCGGACCCGGATGCAGGATCAGCAGATCCCGGGGCGCCTTCTCCAGCCGCTCCAGCGTCACGCCGAAGACCCGGTAGTACTCCCGTAGCGAGGGGATGTATCCGGCCTTCATCCGCTCCAGCTGCAGCCGCAGGATGTTGAGCACGTCGGCCCACTCGATCGCTTCCTCGATGCGGCGGAACACGGTCACCCCCAGCCCCTCGATGCCGCCCGGCATGAGGCTCTGGGGTCCGCATACGGCGACCTCCGCTCCCAGTTTCCGGAGCCCCCAGATGTTGCTGCGCGCCACCCGGCTGTGGGTGATGTCGCCGCATATGCAGACCTTCAGCCCATCGAGCTTGCCGAACTTGTCCCGGATCGTGAGCATGTCGAGCAACGCCTGCGTGGGGTGCTCGTGGGTGCCGTCTCCACCGTTGATCACGTTGGAGCGAATGCGCTCCGCCAGGAACTTCGCGGCGCCGGAGGACGGGTGGCGCATCACGACCATGTCGATGCGCATTGCCTCCAGGTTGCGGGCGGTGTCCACCAGGTTCTCGCCCTTCTCCACCGCCGAGCCGGCCGCCGCCACGTTCACGGTGTCGGCGGAGAGTCTCTTCTCGGCAAATTCGAAGGAGATGCGGGTTCGGGTGGAAGGTTCGAAGAACAGGTTTACGATGGTCTTGCCGCGGAGAGCCGGGACCTTCTTGATGGTGCGCTCACTGACTTCCTTGAAGGGCTCGGCGGTGTCGAGTATGAGCTGAATCTGTTCCTTCGTCAGAGGCTCGAGACCGAGCAGATCCTTGCCGAGCGTCGGAACCGTCACGTATTACCTCCGTGCACGAGCTCAACCGCATCCCGCCCATCCAGCTCAGTGACCAGAACGTCCACCCGGTCGCTCGACTGGGCATCCACTTTGAGTCCAACGATATCAGCCTGAATCGGGAGCTCGCGCCCCCCACGGTCGACCAGCACACAGAGTCCGATCCGTGCCGGCCGGCCGAAGTCGGCCAACTGATCCAGCGCGGCGCGGATGGTGCGGCCGGTGAACAGAACGTCGTCCACGATCATCACCCACCTGTCGTCGAGATCCACCGGAAGCCGTGTTTCCCCGACCACGGGCCGGGGCCCGATGGTCTGCAGGTCGTCGCGGTAGAGGGTGATGTCCATGACGCCCAGCGGAACGGTGGCGCCCTCGGCTTCTGCGATCATCCTGCAGAGCCGCTCGGCCAGGTCCGAACCACGCCGCTGAATCCCGACCAGCACCAGATGGTCGGTACCGCCGGCGAACTGAACGATCTCTCGGGACATCCGCTCGAGCGCCTCGCCGACGCCCGAGTCATCATGCAGGATTTTCCGCTCGGCAGGAGTCATGGCTGCAGCAAGTTAGACGTGGCGCCTGAGGGCGTCAACGCGGCGCCACGGGCGTGAGTGGCGCGAGACCAGCGAGCACCGCCTGGACATTCCTGGCGGCGAGCGCAGCCATCGCTTCACGGGTGCGGGTGGTTGCGCTACCGAGATGAGGCAGAGCCATGACCCGGGGGTGCCGCACCAATCCCTCAGGCACATTCGGCTCCTCGGAGAACACGTCCAGTCCCGCTCCACCCAGGTGGCCGCGGTCCAGCGCATCGAGGAGGGCCGTCTCGTTCACCAGGTCGCCGCGCGCCGTGTTGACGAACAGTGCTCCGGGACGCATCCGGGCAAACTCCTCCTGCCCGAACATGCCGCGCGTCTGGGGAGACGACGGAACGTGCACGGTCACGACGTCGCTCCGGGCCAGGAGGTCGGGCAGCTCTGCCCGCTCCGCGCCGGTGGCGCCCTCGAGCCCGGGCCGGGCCTCCGAATCGGCGTAGAGGATTCGCATCCCGAATCCGACGGCGCGATGCGCCACCGCCTGCCCGATGCGGCCGGCCCCGACCACGCCCAGGGTGCTGTCCCTGAGCTCGAGTCCCAACAGCTGCCGGGGGTGCCATCCCTCCCAGCGATCCTCGGCGAGCAGCGCCTCCCCTTCCTTGAGCCGGCGCGCCACCGCCAGGATCAGCGCCCACGTCAGGTCGGCGGTCGCGTCGGTCAGCACATCCGGCGTGTTGGTCACCGTCACCCCCCGCTCGGCGGCCGCCTCGAGATCGATGTTGTCGTACCCGACGGCGCAGTTGGCCACGATCTGGAGGTCGGGGAGGCGGTCGAGCTCCGCCGGCCCGATGCGGCGCGAGAGGAGAGGGAGGATCGCAGCGTAGGAGCCACTGGGTGTCGGCTCGTCTGCGGCGAGCCACTCTACCCGGTGACCCGGCACCGGATCGGCCGGGAGAAGCTGCCTGAGCTCGGATGCTATGAGGACGGCGGTCATCGGGGTGGAAACTAGCCCTTGGCGCGTCTATTATGCACCGGGCCGCACGCGGCTCGGCTGCTGGACGGCTCAGCAGCAGTCTGGAGAGGTGTCCGAGTGGTTGAAGGAGCCGGTCTCGAAAACCGGTAGACCCTTGCGGGTCTCGTGGGTTCGAATCCCACCCTCTCCGTAACTTCCTCCGCTCGCGAAGGCATGCGATGGCGATTTCCACCACCGATTCCGGGCCGCGCTGGCTTCCCAGGGGGCTGCGCAAGCACTTCGGGAACTTCTCCTTCCTGCTCATCGTGCTGCTCATCCTGCTGCTGGCACACCCGTTCGTCTCGGGGGGGAAGCAGGGCGAGTTCTTCACGGCGGGCTTCACGCTGGCGTTCCTTGCCGGACTCTACGCCGTCCGTGGCGAGCGCCGCACGCTGAGGCAGGGGCTCTTCCTCGTCGTCCCGGCCATCCTCGGGAGCTGGACGTCGTACCTCGTGGACGTACACTGGCTCATCACCGTCGGCCACATATTCGAGGCGGCATTCTTCGTCTTCGTCACGTCCGTAATCCTGCGCTACATATTGACGGAGCGCGAGATCACCAGCGACACGGTCTGGGGCGCGATGTGCGCCTACCTCATGATCGGGCTGATCTTCGCCATCGCCTACGCCTGGCTCGAGGAGTTCGCACCCGGCTCCTTCCGCGGCATCGCGGGCACCGGCAGCGCAGCGACGTGGGAATTCGTCTACTTCTCGATGGTGACAATGACCACGCTGGGCTACGGCGACATCACTCCGGTGCACGAGATGGCCCGGTCGCTGGCGACGCTCGAGGCGGTGCTGGGACAGTTCTTCGTCGCGGTGCTGGTGGCGCGCATCGTGGCCATAATGTCGTCCAAGCCGAGCACGCCCTGAGACTCCGGAGCGCAAAACGGGCGGCCCGCCAAGCGAGCCGCCCGCCCATGTAGTCGTCGGTTTCTCGCAGCTACTAGAACGTCACGCCGAGCGTGAACAGCAGCAGCGTGTTGTTGAAGCCGGCCACCCTCTGGAACAGGAAGTCGGCGTTGGCCGTGAGCGAGATCTTCTGTGCCACCGGCACGTCCCAACCGACCCCGGCGGTGACGCCGGCTCCCGACTCCCAGGTGGACTGCGAGCCGCCGGCCGTGATTATCTCGGCCGCGGCCACACCGACTCCGAGCTTGACGAAGCCCCCCAAGTCCAGGCTCGGGTAGTACTGCCCCACCAGGGTGAAGTTCCCGCTCGAGAGCGAGAGATCGTCGGTCTCATCGCGGTACCACCACTCCACTTCGCCACCGAGCAGCAAATGCGGAGAGAGTGATCCGCCCGCCCGGATGTATCCGGCGAAGCCGGACTTGGACTCCCCGTTGGAGCTGTTGGACAGGTTCCAGCCGCCCCCCAGGCCGAGCGAGAACCACATACCACTGCGGCGGTGCTTGTCCATCTCGAACTGTGCCTGCGCGGGCGCGGCAGCTCCGGCCAGGGCGAAGGCTACGAGCAGGGCGCCGAAGGGGCTCCGCCTGTCGATCAATGCCACGTTGCCCCCACCGTGATGAGCACGGCCCATGCCTTGACGGTCTGGTCCTCGACCGAGACGTTCTGCCACAGGAAATCCACGTTGGGCGTCACGAAGAAGTTGCGGGCGAGCTGAATGTCCCACCCGATCCCACCCGTGGCTCCGAACCCGTAATCCTTCTCGGCCGGAGGGATCAGACCCTCCACGTCAGTATCACCGACCCAGTCATAGACGCCCAGGCCGGCGCCGAGCTTGATGTAGAGCCCCATGGGATAGAACGGGAACACGAAGGCACTGCCCGTGATGTTCATGCGCGAAATCCACTCGTCGGCGGCCTCGTTACGCTGGACCCAGAAGGAGACGTCGCCGCCCACGAGGAAGACCTGGCTGAGTGTGCCGCCGAGCCGGAGGAACCCCGCGCCCCCCGTCAGCGACGAATCGCTGATGTCGTCGCCGGTCCAGCCCCCACCCAGTCCGATACCGGTCCACCAGCCGTTGTGTTTAGTCTCCTGCTGGGCCGTGGCGGGGCCGGCCAGGCAGACCAGCAGCGCTGCGACCGATAGACCCGAGACGAGACTCCGCATCACCACCTCCTCGATTCGACGGGGCGCCGGGACACGATTCCCAGTACGTCCGGCCCGGACACTGATACAATCTGGCGCATCGGAAGGCCTTTGCCCACCCTGCCCCACGCCGGTTACCATAAGCCACCGCTCCGGCGTCCGCCAGCGCCGCCCCGGCGGCGTGCGCGGCGGATCACCTTCTTGTTCTTGGCTAGGGAGTCGATTGATGGGATTGATGCGGACCCTCCTGCTCAAGGCATCGGAGAGCCGTTGGCTGGCCGACCACGCCAGCCGGCGCGGGTTCGCGCAGCGGGCCGTGCGGCGCTTCATGCCAGGCGAGGACATCGCAGCGGCTCTCACCGCCGCGGAGCAGTTGGGTGAGCGGAACATCCCGACCCTGATCACCCTGCTGGGTGAGGCCATCACAAACCGGCCGGAGGCCGAGCAGGTCGCCGAGCACTACGTGGATGCGCTGGAGCGGATCGAGCGCCGGGGACTGAAGACACAGCTCTCGGTCAAGCTGACGCAGCTGGGCCTGGACATCAGCCGCGACCTCTGCGCCGAGCAGCTCGCCACCGTTGTGGAGCGGGCGGCCGCACTCGGGAACTTCGTGTGCATCGACATGGAGGGTTCCTCCTACGTCGATGCCACGCTCGACCTCTTCCGCTCCGTGCGCCCCGACCATCCCAACGTCGGGATCTGCCTGCAGGCCTACCTCTACCGCACCGCGGAAGACCTCGACTCTCTGCTCCCGCTCTCCCCGTCCGTCCGTCTCGTGAAGGGCGCCTACAACGAGCCGCCGCGGCTCGCCTTCCCCAAGAAGGCCGACGTGGACGCCAACTACTTCAAGCTGGCCAAGCGGCTACTGGCGGAGGACGCGCGGCCCGAGGGAGTGACCCCGGCGTTCGGCACTCACGACCTTCACCTGGTCACACGCATTCGGGACTTTGCCGAGGGTGCTGGAATCGCGAAGAGCGCCTACGAGATCCAGATGCTGTACGGGATCAGGCGGGAGGAGCAGCTGCGCCTCGCGGCCGACGGAAACGTCATGCGTACGCTGATCAGCTACGGCGGCGCCTGGTTCCCCTGGTACATGCGGCGCCTGGCGGAGCGGCCCGCCAATCTCTGGTTCGTGGCGCGCTCGGTCCTCGGGTGAAGCTCAGCCGGCTGCCCCGGTCACGGCATCGACCAATCTCCTGCTCGCCACTTCCAGGTCGCCCTGCGCGTACAAACTGCTCCCGATGAGGAACATGGTGTCCACCCCGTAGCGCTCGGTCCAGTACGCCGCCCGGTCCACATCCATGCCTCCTCCGGGCACCGGGAGCGCCGGTCGCAGCGATCCGAGCGGCCCGCGCAGACTGTCGTTCACAGCGTGGCACTCCTGCTCCGTCACCGGGAATCTCCCTCCAGCGTTCACGTAGGTCACACCGTCGCTTCCCAGCACACGCAGGAGCCGGCCCAACACGGGCAGCGAGACGCCATGGTCCGCGTGGTACAGCGCTCCGGAGAAGGTCGGGTGCACGAGGACGATCAAACCGCTGTTCTCGGCGAGCCACCTCAGGGTGTCGAGCCCGGTCGCGAACGGGCTCACCAGCACACCACGGCACCCGGCGGCCTTGGCGGTTGCAACGCGGTCGAACAACTCCGTCACGGGAGAGGTCACGTTGGGGAAGTAGAGGGTCGATCCGCCGCTGGCCTCGTTGGCCCGCTGCACCGCCTCGCTGCAGCGCCCGACGCGCTCGGCGAACGGCGCCGTCGCCTGGTCCGCGACGCCGTGGTCGTCCTTGACCACGTCGATGCCGCCGCGCGCGAGAGCGCCGCATATTGCGGCGAGCTCGGCCGCCGACAGGCCGACCGGCTTGGCGCTCGTGCAGAGCAGCGGGCGCCCCGCCGCGTTCGTGCAGGCCGCGCGAATCCCCTCTATTCCGAACCGCGGCCCGCCGTAGCGCCGCAGCAATCCGTCCGGCAGCTCGAATTCCACGACTCGCGTGGCCGGCAGCAGTGACACCATGCCAAACAGGACGTTCAGGAGCTGCGGGACCTCATTGCCGACCAGGGCCGGGGCGAACGACAGCGCCGCGCGGCAGCGGTTCTCCGCGAGGGCCTCCAGCTCCTCGACCCGGGCCACGACCGCCTCCTCGATCCTGTCCGGGTAGCAGCCGTCCGGCAGCTCGACGGTCTGCTCCAGGGCGATGCGCCGCGCTCCGGCCTCGGGCGACTCGCCTTCGGCCAGCGCAAACTCGTACGTGATCCGGATCCGCTCCCTCAAGGACATGGCTCCTGTATCTTGCCGCCGCCACTCCCCAAGTGCAAACCGCCCCGCAGGCATCTGCCCGCGGGGCGGCTTCCTCCTCCGGATCGCGTGGAGCCGTCAGCCCGTCAGCGTCCCGGACAGTGCTGGCGCATTCCCCGCGCCCCCTGGCTCCCGCGCATCTGACCGCTCTGACCCCTCTGACCGCGCATGCCACCTTGCCTCATGCCCATGCGGCGGCCTTCGACGAACCCTTCGAGCTTGCCCTGCTGCTCGGGCGTGAGCAGGGCCTTGGCCCGTGCCGCGCCGTCGAGCGTGGCAAGCCGCGCGGTCTGCCGCGCCTCCATGCCGGCCTGAGCATAACGGCGCACCGCCGCTGGGTCCGGCTGGTCGGCCGCCCAAGCCTCTTGGAGCTGCTCCTGGCTCTGCTTGACGGCTTCCATGGCCTGCTCCTGCGCAGCCTGCGCATCGGCGCTCAGTTGCCCGATCTGGGAAACCTGCTCATCGCTGAGTCCCAGCAAGTCCTTCCGGGCGATCAGCATCTGTGGGGAGTATGCTCCCATCC
>JAUVTI010000228.1 GCA_030601605.1 Gemmatimonadales bacterium | reverse complement strand
GGTTCGGTCGAGGAGCAGACGCTCGATGCGATCGGCGCCCGCCTCAAGGCGCAGTACTCGTCGCCGGGTGACTCCATCTGGGTCCAGATGATCCCGCTATATCACGGCGGCCGCTACTCGGCGTACGTATTCAAGCGCTACACCGACGTGCGGCTGGTGGTGGCGGCGGAGCTGCAGATGGGCTTCTTCGGGGGCGACGCGGACAACTTCACCTATCCGCGCTACGACCTCGACTTCGCCTTCCTCAGGATCTACGACGCGGACGGCAACCCCCATCAACCGCAGCACTACCTCGGGTGGCCGGAGCGCGGCGTCGAGGAGGGTGACGTGGTCTTCGTCATCGGTAATCCGGGGTCTACCAACCGCCTGCGCGCCGTGTCGCAGCTCGAGTACCAGCGCGACGTGCAGGTTCCGGCGTTGCTCCGGTTCCTGAGCAGCCGCCTGGACGTACTGCGGCGCTTCTCGGCCGCCGAGCCCGAGCTGGCCGAGGCAATGGGCATGGTCAACCGGACGTTCGGGCTGTCCAACTCGCTCAAGGCTTCGACCGGCCGCCTCGCAGCGCTGCGCGATCCGGTGATCATGGCCAAGAAGAAGGACTCCGAGCGCCAGTTGGTCGACTCGATCCGGGCCAATCCGGACCTAAGGGCCCGCTACGGAACGCTGTTCCAGCAGTTTGCGGAGATCCAGCACGCCAGGCGGGAGCAGGGGCCGGACTACGGCGCCTTCCTCGCCCTTGGGAACCGTGCGTTCAGCTCGGCTACCATGCGGCGCGCCATGGCGGCACACACTTACCTCCAGGCTCAGATGGGGGGCGCGCCTGCCGACTCCGTCGAGGCTCTGCGTCAGCGCGTTCTCGCGGTGGGTGATTTCCCGAGCCTGATCGAGGCAGGCTTCCTCACGGTTCGCTTCGAGGATTTCGAACGCTACTTCGGTCCCGGCGACGAGATCGCGCGTGCGGCTCTGCGTGGCCAGGCGCCTGCAGTGGCGGCGGCCACGATGCTCGAGGAGTCGGTGCTGGGCGACTCAGCGCGCGCGGCAGCGGCTGTGGCGAGCGGCGCTCTCACGATGAATGATCCGGCGGTGTGGCTCGCTGCTGCGCTGATGCCGGTGGTGGACCGCGCACGCGCGGCCCGGGGCCAGGTCTCGGCGCCGGAGGACCAGCTCCAGAGCGATCTGGGCCGGGTGCGCTTCGAGGTGTACGGTCGCGCGATCCCCCCGGACGGGACGTTCTCACCGCGCATTACCGATGGCGTGGTCCGGGGCTACGAGTACAACGGCACTCTGGCGCCGCCATACACCACGTTCTTCGGGCTGTACGACCGCTACCGGTCGCACGGGCCGGATTCGGAGTGGGATCTCCCGGCGAGGTGGCGCACGCCGCCGGAGGGGCTGGACCTCAGCACGCCGCTCAACTTCTGCTCCACCGCAGACACATACGGCGGGAACTCGGGCTCACCTGCGGTGACGCCGGCGCTCGAGCTGGTGGGGCTCAACTTCGACCGCAACATCGAAGGCCTCTCGCGCGACTTCATCTACCTGCCGCAGCAGGGGCGCAACGTGATGGTGGACGTGCGCGCCATCCACGCCGCGCTCCAGTATGGTTACGGCGCCGACAGGATCGTGGTGGAGTTGACGACCGGAGCGATGCAGTAGGATCGCCGCTGATTCGTAGCGCAACGACGAGCGGCCGGTCGAGAGACCGGCCGCTTTGTCATGGCGATACGTTCCAGCTCAGACCAGCTGCGCGTCCGTGATCACCTCGATGAGGCTCGGTCCGTCGTGCGCCAGGCCCCGCGCTAGCGCGTCGTCCAGGTGCGCGGCGTCGGTGACCCGGATCCCCAGCGCACCGCACAGCTCGGCGTACTTTGCGAAGTCCGGATTGCGGAGCGACGTCTCCCACACGTCCCAGTGCCCGTCGCGCTGCTCCTTGGAGATCTTTCCCAGCTCATCGTTGTTCAGCAGCACGTGCGTGATGTTCATTCCGTACTTCACGGCGGTTGTCAGCTCGCCCATGTACTGGCCGAAGCCGCCGTCTCCCGTCACCGCCACTACCTTGCGCCCCGAGAACGGCGTGCCGTCCTCCTGAGTTGCGGCCCAGGCGCCCCGCGCCGCAGGGTAACCGAAGCCGATCGACCCGAGGTATCCGGACATCAGAACGGCCTGACGGGTGCACTCGAAGTAGCGGCCGAACGAGTACGTGTTGTTCCCGACGTCCACCGTGATTATCGCGTCCTCGGGCACGTGCCGGTTCATCGCCGCGAACACGGCTGCCGAGTTGATGCCTTGGCCGCGCGTCTCACCGGCGCGCTTGTCCTTCTCCGCGCGCCAGATTGCCCACCGCTCGGCCACGTCCACCCGTCGGTCTTCGGGGTGCACGTCCTTCAGGCGCTCACGCAGCATGGCGACCGTCACGCCGATCTCGCCCCACACCGGAACCTGCACCGGGTGGAACTTGCCCAGGATCATCGGCTCGAAGTCCACCTGGATGGTCGGGATCTTGGGCGTGATGCCGGTGTGGTTGCTGAAGCTCGCTCCCAGAACGAGCAGGCAGTCCGACTCGTTCATGAACCAGGAAGCGATGGGGGTCCCGCTGCGGCCCAGCACGCCCGCCGCCAACGGATGCCGGTCGGAGACGAGTCCCTTGCCCTTGAAGGTGGTGAGCACCGGGGAGCCCAGCGACTCGGCCAGCGCTACGACGCCGTCCATGTGGAACCGGGCGCCGTGCCCGACGATTAGCGCCGGCCGCTTGGCGCTCTTCAGGAGCGCCACGGCCTGCTCGAGCGACTCCTCGGGTGGGGCGATCGTACGTGCGGTCACGCGCCCCTCGGGGCTGCCGGGCTTCGCGCCA
>JAUVTI010000235.1 GCA_030601605.1 Gemmatimonadales bacterium | reverse complement strand
GATGGCGGGCGAGCTGGTTCTGGCCGCGGCCGAGGACGGGGGCGGCGAGATCGTGCCGGTGGACTCGGAGCACAGCGCCGTGCTGCAGTGCCTCAACGGCGCGCGCCACGGTGATCTGAGGCGGCTCATCCTGACTGCCTCGGGTGGGCCGTTCCGCGAGTGGACGGCCGAGCAGCTGCGCGACGCCACGGCGGATGAGGCGCTGCGTCATCCGACGTGGGACATGGGGCCCAAGATCACCGTCGACAGCGCCACGCTCGCCAACAAGGCCCTCGAGGTGATCGAGGCGCACCACCTGTTCGGATTGGGGTATGACGCCATCGAGGTGGTCGTTCACCCGCAGTCCATCGTGCACGCTTTCACCGAGTTCGTGGACGGGTCCGTGCTGGCGCAGGTCGGGTTCCCAACCATGGAGCTTCCGATACTCTACGCGCTGACCTATCCCGAGCGTGTGCCGGACGCTGGTGCGCGGTGGTTCGATCCCGTGGCGGCGGGGCCGCTGACGTTCGAGGCGCTCAGGCAGGACCACTTTCCGGCCTTCCGCCTGGGGGTGGAGGCCGGCGCCGCCGGGGGGACCGCGCCCGCCGTGTACAATGCGAGCAACGAGGTGGCCGTGGAGGCGTTCCTGGAGGGCCGGATCAGCTTTGGGATGATTGGAGAGATGATCGAGACCGTGTTGCAGAGCCACGATGTGCAGTCGGCCGGCGACCTCGAGACGGTGCTGGCCGCGGATAGTTGGGCCCGGGAGCGGGGGGAGGCGCTGTGCTACTCACGTTAGCCTCATTCGCATTCGTTCTCGGCGTACTGATCTTCGTTCACGAGCTGGGGCACTTCATCGCGGCCAAGGCCGTGGGCATCGGCGTGCCCCGCTTCTCCATCGGCTTCGGCCCCGCGACGCCGCTCCGGTTCCGGCGGGGCGAGACGGAGTACGTGATCGCGTGGTTCCCGCTCGGCGGCTACGTGAAGATGGCGAGCCGCGAAGAGCAGGATGCGATGGCCGGGGTCGAGGGTGGGGAAACGCCCGAGGAGTATCCGGAGGACCAGCTGTTCGAGAACAAGTCGCTCGCGGCCCGGATACTGGTCATCAGCGCCGGCGTGGCGATGAACTTTCTGTTCGCGTGGCTCATCTACAGCGCCGTGGCGGCGGTCGGATGGCCGGAGGATCCCACGACGACGATCGGGCGGGTCGTGGCCGACGAGCTTCCCGACGCGGCCGCGCCGCTCGTCGAGGTGCCGGGCGGCACCCAGATCCTCCGCATCAACGGGGACACCGTAGCGTCGTGGCGACAGATCTTCCTTGCCATAGCCGATCCGACGACGGAGCGGTTGCGCTTCGACTTCGCGGGCGGCGTGGATCCGGTGATCCTCCCGATCCGCGGCACGGACGTGGATGACCGCATCGCCGTATTCGCCAGCCTGGTGCCCGGCTGGGAACCGGTAGTGGGTCGGGTGTCGCCCGGCACTCCGGCAGAAGCGGCCGGCATCGAAGCCGGAGACAGGATTCTCCGGATCGACAGTGACACGGTCGAGTTGTGGGCCGACGTTTCCGCTCTGGTCGGCCCGCGTCCCGGCGATAGCCTGTCGGTGCTGGTGCAGCGGGGGGACGCGGTGGTCTCGCTTCCAATCGTGCCGCAGAGCCACTCGGTTCGGGGAGCCGACGGGGAGGTGGTGGAGGTCGGGCAGCTCGGGATCTGGATCGCCGATCTCGAGCCAGTCACGGTGCGCTACGGGCTCTTCGGAGCGGTGGTGCAGGGTGCCAGGCTCACCTGGCACGACACCGAGCTCGTGCTGTTCACGCTGAAGGGGATCGTCACGGGCCAGATCTCGAGTCGTGAGATCGGCGGGCCGGTTCTGATCGGTCAGATGTCGGGGGAGTTCGCGCGGCGCGGCTTCGTCGCGCTGCTCATGTTCATGGCGCTGCTGTCGGTCAACCTGGCCATCATCAACCTGCTGCCGATCCCGGTGCTGGACGGCGGGCACCTGGTATTCCTCGGCATCGAGGGTGTCCGCGGCAAGCCGCTGTCGCTCAACGCCCGGATGCGGCTCACGCAGTTCGGCATGGTGCTGATCATGTTGCTGGTTGTTTTGGTGTTCACCAACGACATACTGCGGATACTGGGCGGCTGACGCCGGGGTGGCTACCTCCCTGCGACGACCACGAGAACCGCTACAACCACGACCACCAAGATGCCCAGCAGCACCAGCGCCCACTTCGGCAATCTCCGCTCGCCTCTGACTGCGGCCAGGAACTCCGACGTCCTGGTCGGGGCCATCCCGAAGGTGGATGTGGCTCGCTCGCGATCGGCGAGCTGCTCGAGATCCCGGCGCAGCGCCTCAGCCGACGCATAGCGGTCATCGGGATGCTTGGCCAGGCACTTTAGGATCACACGCTCCAGGCGGGCCGTGAGGTCGGGCCGTCTCTTGCGCGGGGGAGCAGGGTGCTCCTCCACGTGCATCCGGGCCAGCTCGAACCAGTCCGAGGAGCGAAACGGCGCCTCGCCGGTTGCCGCCCGGTACAGGGTCACCCCCAGCGCGTAGAGGTCGCTGCGGCCGTCGAGGGTCCGGCCCTGGGCCTGCTCCGGGGAGATGTAGTGCGGCGTGCCGATCGTCATGTTGACGCCCGTGGCCGAGACGTATCCGGAGACGGCGCGTGCGATGCCGAAGTCGGCGATCACGGCCGTTCCCTCCTCGTTGAGCAGCACGTTGTGCGGCTTGATGTCCCGGTGCACGAACC
>JAUVTI010000244.1 GCA_030601605.1 Gemmatimonadales bacterium | reverse complement strand
ATCTGCGAGCCGATGTGCATTCCCATACTCACCAGCTCGAGCGCCGGCCGCTCCAGCGCCCACTCGAGCAGCGGCATGACCTGGTCGTGCGGCACCCCGCACTTGTGGTCCAGGGTCCCGGTCTGCGTGTACGGGTGGCTGGTAGACTCCACGTCGGGGTTCACACGGATGCCGAAAGGGGCTACCGCGTCGCGGCGCCGCGCAAGCTGGTCGAGCTGTTCGAGCTCCGCCCGCGACTCGACGTTTATCACTCCGACCCGGCAGCCGAGAGCGGCCCCCAGCTCCGCCGGAGCCTTGCCCACTCCACTGAACACAATGTCCGCGGGCGGAAAGCCCGCTCGCAGCACACGAGCCAGCTCGCCGCCCGATACTATGTCGGCGCCCGCGCCGAGCCGGCGCAGGAAACCGAGGACGGCCAGGTTGCTGTTCGCCTTGACCGAGTAGAAGATGCGGTGCGGCACCGGGTCGAGCGCGCCGCTCAACACCCGGTATTGGCGTTCGATCTCCGCCGCGTCGTAGACGTAGACCGGCGTACCTACTTGTCGCGCTATCTCCTCGAGGAGAGCTGCGCGCTCGGTCAGTAGGCCCGCGCCCACACCGCCTCGGTCACGGCCTTCTTGCCGCACCACACGCACTCCGACGGCCCTGGATCCGTTCGGAATTCCTCGTCCGGCAGAACCCGGATCGTCGCCTTGGTCTCCTGCTTGATGGCCTCTTCGCACGCCTCATCCCCGCAGTAGCCGCCGTAGGCGAATCCGCCGCGGCCGTTCATGAGCTCGACGAGCTGCTCCTTGGTCACTCCCCGCAACGAGTTCTCCTCGCGCCGCGCGAGCGCGGCCGTGAGCAGCTCCTGCGGCCACCGGGCCCGACCCGCCTCCCCCGCCCGGCGCAGGCCGGATCCCGGCACCGGGGTCTTCCCGCCGGTGCGCCGCGCCAGCATCGCCTGCTCCCGCTTCACGTCGCGCGGGCCCACTTCGAGCCGCACCGGCACGCCCCGGCCCTCCCACTCGTAGTACTTGGCCCCCGGCTTCATGCCTTCACGATCATCCAGCTCCACCCGAAGTCCCGCCTCGCGCAGTTGCTCCAGCATCCCACGGGCCACAGCCAGCACCGTATCCCTCTCGGCATCGGATTTCCAGATCGGGACGATCACGACCTGCACCGGCGCCAGCCTCGGCGGACAAACCAGCCCCACGTCGTCGCTGTGCGCCATTATCAGGCCCCCGACGAGGCGGGTGGAGACACCCCAGGAAGTGCTCCAGACGTACTCCAGTTCTCCGTTCTGTGTCTGGTACTGCGTGTCGAACGCCTTCGCGAAGTTCTGGCCCAGGTAGTGCGACGTACCCGTCTGCAGGGACTTGTTGTCCTGCATCAGCCCCTCGCAGGCGTAGGTGCGCACCGCACCCGCAAATTTCTCGGACTCCGTCTTGACTCCGGTCAGCACCGGGAGGGCCATCCACTCCTCCATGAAGCTGCGGTACAGCCTCAGGATCAGTTGGGTCTCCTCCTCCGCCTCCTGCTGCGTGGCGTGCGCGGTGTGCCCTTCCTGCCACAGGAACTCCGTAGTGCGCAGGAACAGCCTCGTGCGCATCTCCCAGCGAACGATGTTCGCCCACTGGTTGAGCAGCACGGGCAGGTCACGGTAGCTCTGGATCCACTTCGCCAGCATGGCGTAGATGATCGTCTCCGACGTGGGCCGGACCACGAGCGGCTCCTCGAGCTCCTTTCCCCCACCCTGTGTCACCACCGCGGTCTGCGGAGCGAACCCCTCCACGTGCTCTGCTTCCTTGGCAAGGAAGCTCTGCGGAATGAACAGCGGGAAGTAGGCGTTCTTGTGCCCGGTCTGCTTGAACCTGTCGTCCAGCGCGCCCTGCATCAGCTCCCAGATCGCGTAGCCATGCGGCCGGATCACCATGCACCCCCGCACCGGGGAGTGGTCGGCCAGCTCCGCGCGCATGATCACGTCGTTGTACCAGGCGCTGAAGTCTTCAGCCCGGGGCGTTATGCCTTGCTCGTTGCCCATTCCCTCTGTCTTCCTTTCAGTCGCCTCGATCGCCCGCGGCGCAGTACGTCGCAAGATCGGCGAAGGAGACCTGGTCCTCGCTGCCGCTCTCCAGGTCGCGCACCACCGCCGAGCCCGTGGCGCGCTCGTCGGGTCCGACCATGACCGCCCATCGCGCCGGTCGTGACGCGGCGAGCTTCAGTTGTTTTCCCACCGACTGCTGCTTGAGCGAGAACTCCACGCTGAGCCCCGCTTCACGCAGCTCATGAGCCAACCGCAGCACGGGCTCGATGTCCTCGCCCGTGACCGCCACCAGGAACGCGTCGAGCCTCTCGCCGCTCCCCGGAACCGCATCGTGCTCCTTGAGCAGCTCGCCCAGAACGACGTCGCCCATCGCGAAGCCAGTGGCGGGGAGGTCCACGCCCCCCAGGGCCTGCAGCAGTCCGTCGTAGCGTCCGCCGCCGCAGATGGCGCGCAACGAGCGTCCCGCGTCAAACAGCTCGAACACGA
>JAUVTI010000076.1 GCA_030601605.1 Gemmatimonadales bacterium | reverse complement strand
CAAGGTGCAGGGTGAAGGCGCCGAGGACGAGCTGTGCGCCGCCCTGGAGACGGCGGGCAGGCTTCCGGAGGTCGATCTGGTGATCGTGGGGCGGGGCGGAGGATCGCGCGAGGACCTGTGGGCGTTCAACAGCGAGCGTGTCGCGCGCGCGGTCGCCGCCGTGCCCGTGCCCACGATCTCCGCTGTGGGTCACGAGACCGACGTCGCGCTCACGGATCTGGTGGCGGATCTCAGGGCGGCGACCCCGTCGACAGCGGCGGAGGCGGCGGTCCCGGACCGAGAGGCAGCGGCGCACACCGTCGCGGCGCTGGGGCTCCGGTTGGCGCGCGGGCTCGCGCGCCCGGTCGAACTGGGTCAGGAAAGGCTCGAGCGCACTTCGGACCGGCTGACCATGAGCATGCAGTCGCAGCTCGAGCGGCGCGTGGCAGTGGTGGAGCAACTGGGCGCCACGCTCGACGCGCTGAGCCCGCTCAAGGTGCTGGAGCGGGGCTATGCCGTCGCGCGCGATGAGGCGGGCAAGGTGCTCAAGCGGGCGGCGCAGTTCTCGCCCGGGCTCGCGTTCCGTCTGGCGCTGGCCGACGGTGAGGTCCGCGCGCGCACTTTGGAGAGCGACCATGAGTGATGCGAAGCCTTCGTTCGGTGCCGAGTTGGAGCGGCTCGAGGCGATCGTGCGCGAGCTGGAGAACCCCGACATCGATCTCGACCGCGCCCTCGAGCTGTTCGAGGAGGGGGTTGGGCGCCTGGCGGGCGCCCGAAAGCTGCTCCGTGAATCGGAGCTCACGGTGAAGCGCGTACTGGAGGAGTCCGACGGTGCCATCCGCACCGACGACCTCGACGGCTGACCTGCAGGAGTTCCTGGGCGCCGCGCGGGAGGCCGTGAACCGGCAGCTCCGGGTCTGGTGCTCACGAGTGGAGCAGGAGGTCGGCGGGCGGGTGGGGGAGGCCATGGCGTACAGCCTGGCGGCTCCGGGAAAGCGGCTGCGGCCCGCGCTGGTCATCGCCGCACACCGGGAGCTGGGCGGATCGGGCGATGCGACCGAGCTGGCGGCGGCGGTCGAGGTGGTCCACACATACTCGCTGGTACACGACGACCTCCCGTGCATGGACGATGACGACCTCAGGCGCGGGAGACCCACCACGCACGTCGCGTTCGACGTGGGGACGGCCCTCATCGCGGGCTACAGGCTCGTTCCGCTCTCCGCACGAGTTCTTGCGAGTGGGGCGGCGACGCTGGGCCTTCCGGACGAGCGGCTCGCAGCCATCTCGACCGAGCTGTACCGGGCGGCAGGCGCCTCTGGAATGGTCGCCGGTCAGGTGCTGGATCTGGAGGCCGAAGGTCTGAGCGTCGCGCTCGACGAGCTCGATCGCATCCACCGCTGCAAGACCGGAGCGCTGATGACGGCGAGCGCGGTGATCGGGGGACTGGCGGCGGGGGCGGATCCGGCGGCGATCGACACGCTGCGCGCGTACGGACGGGAGATCGGCCTCGCATACCAGATCGTGGACGACATCCTGGACGCGACGGCCACATCCGAGGAATTGGGAAAGACGGCCGGCAAGGACGCAGCCCAGCACAAGGCGACTTTCGCGACTCTGCTGGGGCTCGAGGAGGCCGGAATGGCGGCGCGGGAGCATGCGCAGAGCGCCATAGACCTCCTCGGGGGGCACGGGATAGATTCCAAGCTCCTCGCCGGCCTGGCGCGCTATATCTTGGAGAGGAAGAAGTAGCGGACTGATGGCTCAACTGCTGGATTCCATTCACGAACCCGCCGACGTCAAGAAGCTGTCGCGCGAGGAGCTGGTGCAGCTGGCAGATGAGGTGCGCCAGCGTCTCATCGACGTGGTGTCGAAGACCGGTGGTCACATCGGCGCGGGACTGGGCGTAGTCGAGCTCACCGTGGCCCTGGCGTACTGTTTCGACTCGCCGCGCGACAAGCTGCTGTTCGACGTGGGGCATCAGGGCTACCCCTGGAAGGTCCTGACCGGGCGCAACGAGCGGCTGCCCACGCTCAGGCAGAGCGGCGGGCTCTCCGGCTTCCTGCGGCGCGACGAGAGCGAGCACGACGTCTTCGGCGCCGGCCATGCAGGAACCGCGATGTCGGCCGCCTTCGGGATCGCGACGGCGCGCGATATGCTGGGCGAAGACTACGACGTGGTCGCAGTGGTTGGCGACGGCGCCATGACCTGCGGGCTTCCCTACGAGGCCATGAACAACGCCGGTCCCTCGGAGCGGGACCTCATCATGGTGCTCAACGACAACGGCATGTCCATCGCCCCCAACGTCGGCGCGATGAGCCGGTACCTCGGCGCCATCATCGCGAGTCCGTTCACGAACCGCATGCGCGGACACGTGAAGCACCTCATCGAGAAGGCCTCCCATGTCGTGGGTGGCGACCGCATGGTGGACTTCGCCCGCACCATCGAGGAGAGCATCAAGAACCTGTGGTCGCCCGGCATGCTGTTCGAGGAGCTGGGCTTTCGCTACTTCGGGCCGATCGACGGCCACAATATGGATGCGCTGCTCAAGACGTTCGAGCTCGTGAAGACGCTCGACGGCCCGCGGGTCGTGCACGTCGTGACGGAGAAGGGCAAGGGCTTTCCGCTGCAGGAGCCCCACCCCGAGAAGTTCCACGCGCGCAACCCATACGATCCTGTCACCGGCGTGCTGCGGCCCAAGGCCTCCGGACTGCCGGACTGGACCAACGTATTCGGGACCGCGATCAGCGAGCTGGCCGCCGAGTACCCCAAGATGGTCGCGATCACGGCGGCGATGCCCTCGGGCACCGGCACGAGTCTGTTCCAGAAGAAATGGCCCGACCGGTTCTTCGACGTGGGGATCGCCGAGGGCCACGCCACCACGTTCGCCGCCGGCCTGGCGACGCAGGGCATTCGACCGATCGTCGCCATCTACTCGACCTTCCTGCAGCGCGCCTACGACAACATCATCCACGACGTGGCGATCCAGAACCTGCCGGTTGTTTTCTGCATGGACCGCGCCGGAATGGTGGGGGCCGATGGGCAGACCCACATGGGACTGTACGACATCGCGTACCTGCTTCCGGTGCCGAACATGACGATAACGGCACCCAAGGACGGGACGGAGCTGATCGGACTGCTGCGCTGCGCCCTGGAGCACGACGGGCCGTTCTCCATGCGTTATCCGCGGGACAGCACGCCGGCGGCGGCGCCGCCTGCGGCCGAGGTTGCGGCTACGCCGTACGGTACCTGGGAGGTGCTGCGCGAGGGCCGCGACTGCGCTATCCTGGCCGTGGGCGTGATGTGCGAGCCGGCGATGCAGGCGGCGGAGCGGCTGGCGCAGGACGGGCTCGATGTCACCGTGGTGAACTGCCGCTTCATCAAGCCGCTGGACCGCGCCATGCTCGAGGGACTGGTCGGCGATCACCGGATGCTGCTCACCGTGGAGGACGGCATCGACGTGAACGGGTTCGGCGCCTACGTTGCCGCCGCGGTGGAGAGCATGGCGCCTGACGTGCGGGTGGAGATTGCCGGGATTCCCGACCGCACCTACGAGCACGCCCCGCGTGGCGAGCAGCTCGCCTCGGTGGGGCTCACCCCGGAAGGCATCGCGGAGCGCGTGAAGGCCGGGGCCGCAAAGGAGAGCGTGACACCCAGATGAGGATCGGCGTCGTCGGAAACCCGCGCTACGAGGAGCTGAGTGGGTTGCTGGCCCGGTTGGCGAGCTACAGCGCGGCCCACGGCATAGAGCTGTGTGCGGAGCCGGCGCTCCTGGAGCTGTGGCCGGACACCTGCGAGCCGCTCGAGTCCGGCGACGACCCACCGGATCTGCTCATGACGTTCGGCGGCGACGGCACCTTGCTGAGAGGCGCCCGGATGCTGGGCCGCAACGAGGTTCCACTGCTCGGGATCAACCTGGGACGCGTGGGCTTTCTCACCGCAACCACGGCCAATCACCTGGAGAGCGTGCTCGACGCGGTCGTCCGGGGCGACTACCAGGTGGAGCAGCGGCGCAAGCTCGATTCGTGGATCGTGGACGCCGAGGGCGCCAGGCGGGAGGGAGAGCTGGCGGTCAACGACGTGGTCGTTCACAAGACGGGAAACACCCGGATCATTCGGATTCGCCTCTTCGTGGACGGCGACGAGGTGGGCCAGTATACGCTGGACGGCATGATCGTGGCGACCCCGGCCGGATCCACGGCGTACACGCTCAGCGCCGGCGGGCCGGTGCTGGTGCCCGAAGTGGACGCGCTCGTGGTGACTGCGATCTGTCCACACACGCTCTCCGTGCGGCCCCTGGTGGTGCCGGGGAGCTCGCAGGTGACGCTGCAGATAGAGCCCACGCGGGCTACGGAGATCTTCGTTTCGTACGACGGGCAGCTGGGCGAGCACGTGCAGCCCAACGACTGCGTGGTCGTGCGGTCCTCGGCGACCTCCGTGCATTTGGTGCGGTTGGGGAGGGAAGGGTTCTTCCGCAGGATGCGCAAGAAGCTACACTGGGGTGACCTGGTCGACAGGGAGCGTCTCAATAGTGCTGACTGAGCTCCGCGTTCGAAACCTGGCGGTCATCGCGGACGTCACCCTTCCACTCACTCCAGGCCTCAACGTACTCACCGGCGAGACCGGAGCCGGCAAGTCGATGCTGGTGGACGCGCTCTCCCTCCTGCTCGGAGAGCGCGCCAGCGGAGACCTGGTTCGCCCGGGTGCGCCGCGCGCGGTCGTGGAGGCCGCCTTCGACGTGACCGGCCTCGAGGGCTTCGAAGCCGCGGCTGACGAGCTGGGTGTGGACGTGGAGGAGGAGCGGCTCATCGTGCGGCGCGAGATCAATGCCGAGGGCCGCAACCGCGCCTGGGCAAACGGCAGCCCCACTACGGTAGCCACGCTCGCGACGCTGGGCAGGATCCTCGTGGACCTGCACGGCCAGCACGAGGCGCAATCCCTGCTCGCGGCATCTGCTCAGCGTGACATCCTGGACAGCTTCGGCGGGGCAGGTGCGGAGCGTGAGCGCGTGCGCACCACGCATGAGGCGGCCGCCCGCCTGCGGATCGAGGAAGCGGAGTTGAGCGCCCGGCGCGACGACGTGCTGAAGCGGGCCGACTACCTGAGGCACGTCGTGAAGGAAATCGGTGACGCCAAGCCCCGCCCGGGGGAGTACGAGGCGCTTGCGGTGGAGTCGAAGCGCCTGGCGAACGTCGAGGAGCTCACCCGCCTGGCGGAGCGTCTCATGGAGCTGCGGGAGAGCGGCGAGGAGGGTTCCGCGCGGGGGAGCGTCGCGGCGGCTGCCAAGTCACTCTCGCAGCTCGAGCGGGTGGACGACAGCGTCAGCAAGTGGAGCGAGCTGCTCGAGTCAGCCGCGGCCAACCTGGAGGAGCTGGTGCTCGCGGTGCGCGACTATGCCGCGGACATCGACGTGGACCCAGACCGTCTCGAGGAGGTGGAGCGGCGCCGCGACGTGCTCTATCGTCTGCTCCAGAAGTACGGCTCAACGCTCGACGCCGTGCTGGAGACGAGGGACGAGACGGCGCGCGAGCTCGACCTGCTGGACACTGCGGACCTCGACCTCAGCCAGCTCAGCGAGCGGCGGGCGACCGCTGAGCAGGAGCTGGTGCAGGCGTGCGCAGCGCTGAGCGAGAAGCGCAGCCAGGCTGCCGGGCGGCTCGCCACCGAGGTGCAACGTCTGCTGCCAGAGCTGGGCATGCCCAACGGCCAGTTCTCGGTGGATGTCGTGCCGGCATCGGCCGTGAGCGCCGCCGGCGCCGACAGCGTCACGTTCGCGGTTCAACTGAACCCGGGACTGGACGCCAGGCCGCTCGCCCAGGTGGCGAGTGGAGGAGAGCTGTCGCGTCTGATGCTGGCCCTCAAGGTCGTGCTGGCGGGGCACGACGCGATACCGACGCTAGTGTTCGACGAAGTCGATCAGGGAATCGGCGGCGAAGTGGCGATGCAGGTGGGCGACGCCCTTGCCCGGGTCGGCGCCGCGCGGCAGGTCCTCGTGATCACGCACTTGCCGCAGATCGCCGCGCGCGCCATTCACCACGTTTCGATCGCGAAGCAGCCACGCCACGGCATCGCCACCGCCGACGTGGCCGTGCGAGCGGGTCAGGACCGGGTGCAGGAGATCGCGCGCATGCTGGGCGACGCGGATGACCCGGTGGTGGTGCGGCATGCGGCCGAGCTACTGAAAAAGACTCAGGCGGCGAGCGCCTAGCCCGCGTCTAGCTCGCGGTTGGGATCCACCGGAGCGAGGTGAGGAGGCGGGAGCGCACTGCAGTTCGTGGAGGAGGGTCCCGCCCGGGAGCAGTACGCGGCCGCGAACTACTCGCCCGGCTCTGCCTCCGGGAGCGGACGGTCCTCCTCGCCTCGGCCCCACAGCCGCAGGTACAGCCGCAGATAGAACGTGAGCCGCGAGACCTTCGGTGTCATCCCGCCGGTTCCCTGGAACGCCGTGCGATAGTCGATCCCTGCCTCGATGGGCAGCTTGGTGGTGTGCCGCCCCTGCGTGGAGTAGTAGTGGATCCCGGCGCCGAAGCTCAGCGTCTCCCGGCTCGTCTCGAACTCCAGGTCCGTGATGTCGGTCGGGAGCTGATCGTCGGGAAGGGAGTAGGCCCCGGTGAGGTCGAACCGGTCCGTGGGCTTGTAGTAGTAGTACGCGGAGCCGTACGCCACGAAGGAGCGGCTCAGGTAGAGGGTCGGGTACAGGCCGACCTCGAAGTAGTCGCCCAGGTTGCGGGAGACGAGCTGCTGGGTGGCGGCGATCGCAATGGGGCGCGTGTGCGACGTGATGCGGCGCTCGAGGTTGTCGCCGAGCTGGAACGTGTAGGATGCCATGCCCGCGAGAGCCAGGATGGAGCCGAAGCGCCACACGGCTTCTGCGTCCAGCACCACGTCGGTCTGGTGGTCACCTGTGCCTATGTCCACGAAGTTCTCGGGGGTGTCGACCTTTCCGGTGGGGAGCCGCACCGTGCCGCCGAGCACGGCGCGCAGGCGGCTGCCCTGAAGCGCGCTCCACCGCACACCGATCTCGGCGTCGCCGAACTTCATGTTGTACTTCACGAACGAGAGCGGGTCGGCGCCGTATCCCCAGCCGTCCGCTACGAGCATGTCGTTGAACGTCGCGGTGTCGAGTGCCGACGCGGGGAGCGCGAGGCTCTGGCTCACCGGTGTAGCACCGAACGTGGCGAGGTCGGCCTTCACGGCCTCCACCGCCGCCGTCACCGCCAGCCCGGCCGAGGAGGCATCGAGCGGCGCGTTGGGCGGCAGAATCGGGTTCACGCCCTGAGCCAGCACTCCCGTGAGCGCCATGAGATCGCTTGTCAGGATCCGGGTGCGGCTCACGAGGGCCTGCGCCTCCGCGCACTGTGCGCTGCCCGGGCATCCGTAACCCCCGCCCGCGATCTGTGACTCCACGAATGCGGCGCCCGCCTCGAGCTCCTCCAGCAGTTGGCGGGTGGCGGTCGCATCGACCCGCCCGGCCTCGTTGAGTCCCATGTCGGAGTTCGTCGAGTCGATAACGAAGTTCACCTGCGCGCGCGTGGTGACCAGCGGGATCGATGCCGTGATGGTGAACCGGTTGGATATCCCGAGTTCCAGGTTCAGCGGGAAGCGCCGTATGTCGGCGTCGAGCGTGGCGCGAAAGGCGCCCGCGTCGATGGTGTAGGCCGGATCCCCGATGATCGAGCGGATGGCGTTCTGCGGCGTCCACATGGATGGGATCAGACGCACGCCCGCGCTCTCGTCGGTGAAGTCGGTGCCCAGTGCCTCCACCGTCCCGTCGGAGGCGAACCGCTCGCTGTAGCTGATATACTCGGGTGCAAAGTCCAACCGGAGGGTGCCCCGCGGTGCGATCCTGGCGTCGGGGTACTGCGCGGTGGCATCCGGGGCCGAGCCGAGCAATGCCGCGAGGAGCAGAACCGCGGCGGCCAGGCGCGCTCGGGTCGCAGAAGCCGGTTGGATGCGGGTGGGCATGGGTGGCGGGAATCTACAGCAAAGCGGGAGGCTTACCAAGGCAAGCCTCCCGCTCCTATCTCAATGCCGATGCCCGCTCAGGGCAGCGGAATAGTCGTCCCGTACGTCGCGTTGATCAGCAGGACCAGCGCCTGTGCGGTCCCCAGGTGGGTCGACGTGCTGGGGTGGATCCCGTCTCGGCTCAGCGCCGTGCCGAACGGCGCCGTCACATGCTGTGGATCCGCGGGGTCGAACGCCGGGAAGGGGCGGATGGCGGTCGGGTCCTGGAGCAGAGCCTCCAGGATCGGGTTCGGGTCGAGGTAGGCCCAGTCGCGGTCTGCTGCCTCGGTCGCGATCGTCTGGTTGTAGGCCTCGACCGCCCCGACCATGTTCAGCAGTTCCGTCGTCGAGACCACGTCCGGCACCGAGCAATCCATGGTCGTGGGAAACCCCGCCGCCGCGGCCCCGAAGAGCGGCCCGCCGTAGGGGAAAGGCACCGAGACCCACAGGGTGTCGGTCGTCCCCGGAATCACTGTGAAGTCCAGGCAATTCGCCAACACGGTCAGGTCCGGCACGGCCGCCGCAGCCTGGAAGTAGGCGCGGCCCTGCGTGAGGTAGGGAAGGAACACGACCTGCCCGACGCCGATCAGCACGCCGCCCTGGATCGAGCCGAAGGCGTCGAGGCTGTCCATCATCGCGCCGTAGCGCTGGGCGAACACCGCCGGGTCGGTCACCAGCGCCGGGTCACCGGGGTTCGTCGGATCCAGGATCGCGCCCAATACGTCGTTGTTGCCGATCCAGACCGACACGAACGTCGGCAGGATTACCGCAGCGGCCTCGAGCTGCGTCTGGCCGCCCAGGAAAAAGGTCGTGAGCGGGTTGGGATCGCTGTCCGTGCCGAGGTTGGTCAGCGCGTCGCCGGATATGCGGGACTCTTG
>JAUVTI010000094.1 GCA_030601605.1 Gemmatimonadales bacterium | reverse complement strand
GCGAGCCGTCTGGCTCACGCACGCCCACCTGGATCACATCCTGGGAGTGAAGGACATCGTGGAGCGCAGCGGCGCGCCGCTGCACATGCACCCGGCCGACCGGCCGCTCTACGATGGGATCGCCGAACAGGGCGCCTGGCTGGGTGTGCAGGCTCCGCAGCCGCCGGCGCCGGACCACGAGCTGGCGCATGGCGACGCGCTCCAGCTCGGCGGGCTCGAGTTCGAGGTGCGGCACGTTCCGGGGCACAGTCCGGGGAGCGTGGCGTTCGTGGGGCACGGCGTGGCGAGCGTGGGTGACGCGATCTTCGCTGGATCGGTGGGGCGCGTGGACCTGCCCGGCGGCGATGGAGGTACGCTGCTCGCGAGCATCCGCGACCAGCTGATGACGCTCCCCGACGAGACGATCGTCTATTCGGGACACGGACCCGAGACCACGGTCGGCGCCGAGCGGCGCACGAACCCGTTCGTGACTGGGGCCATTCCGCTTGTTTGAGAGATGACCGGGCCGCGGATCAGGCCGCGCAGTCCCGACGAGGTGACCGACGAGGCCCGCGGCATCTTCGACGGCTTTCTGCGGGAACGCGGCAACATCCCCAATATGGTTCGGACGATCGCGGTCCGGCCGAAGCACCTCATGACGTTGATCGCGCACTTCCGCACCGTCATGAACGAGGGCACCGTGCCGCCGCTCCTCAAGGAGCTCATCGCGGTGCGGGTCTCTTCGATCAACGGGTGTCGCTACTGACTGGCTTCACACACCGCCTTGGCAAGGCGGCTGGGCGCAACGGAGGAGTGGATCGCGGCGGTGCGGCGGGAGGCGCGGGAGGAGGGTTCGACCGCTACGGCATCGCTCGATGGCCTCGAGCCGGGCTGGCTCACGGCAATCGAGTACGGGGAACAGATGACCGAGAGCGGTCATGCGGTGACCGAGGAGACGTAGGCGGACCTCGCCCGCCACTTCGACGAGGGTGAGATCGTGGAGATCACGCTCGTCGCGGGGCTGTTCGCCTACTTCAACCGCTTCAACGATGCCCTGCACGTCGAAGTGACGCGCTAGCGGCCCAGGTTCCGGGAGGTGCCGTGTGACCGACTCCTGGCTCCAGACCGACACAAACATGATCGAGGGGGATGACCACGTGAGCGAGACCAGACTGGAACGGGATCCGCTCGGCGAGCTGCCGGTCCCCGCATGGGCGCTCTGGGGAATCCAGACCGAGCGCGCCCGCCACAACTTCCCGATCTCCGGGCTCAAGCCGCTGGCGGCCTTCGTGGACGCCATGGTGTGGATCAAGCGCAGCGCAGCGCTCACCCATCGGGAGACCGGGCGACTCGAGCCGGAGCTGGCCGACGCCATCGTGGCGGCCGCCGACGAGGTTCTGGCCGGACAGCACCGCGACCAGTTCGTGGTGGATCCGTACCAGGCGGGCGCCGGAACCAGCCACAACATGAACGTGAACGAGGTGCTCGCGAACCGTGCCAACGAGATCCTGGGCGGAAAGCGCGGTGAGTACGCGCCGGTGCATCCCAACGATCACGTGAACATGGCGCAGAGCACCAACGACACGATCCCCACCGCGATAAGGCTGGGAGCTCTGTCGTTGCTCCCCCCGCTGCTCGATGCCATGGACCGCCTGGCGCAGGCGCTGCTCGAGCGCGGCCGCGCGTTCGACGGGCTCGTCAAGGTGGGCCGCACGCACTTGCAGGACGCGACCCCAATCAGGCTGGGGCAGGAGTTCACGGCATACGGGCGCACGGTGGAGCGCAGCCGGGTCCGGGTGTTGGCGGCCGCGGAGCCGCTGCGCGAGCTCGGCATCGGCGGTTCGGCGGTGGGAACGGGGCTGAACGTCGAGCCCGAGTACCCGGCCTTGATGGTCGCGCAACTGACCGAGCTCACGGGAATCGAAGTGCGCGAGGGAAGCGACCTCGTGCAACTCATGCAGTCCATGGGTGACGCAGCCGCCTTCAGCGGCGTCCTGCGCAGCTACGCCCTCGACCTCGGCAAGATCGCGAACGACCTGCGGCTGCTCTCCTCGGGTCCCCGCACGGGTCTGGCCGAGATCAGGCTTCCGGCGGTGCAGCCCGGCTCGAGCATCATGCCCGGGAAAGTGAACCCCGTAGTCGCCGAGATGGTGAACATGGTCTGCTACCAGGTGATCGGAAACGACGCCACGGTCGCCGCGGCGTCGGGGGCGGGCCAGCTCGAGCTCAACGTCATGATGCCGGTGATCGCGCACAACCTGTTCTTCGCCATGGAGATCCTCACCAGCGCGAGCCGCGTGTTCGGCGACCGGTGCGTTGCGGGGATCGAGGCGGACGAGGCCCAGTTGGCGTACTGGCTGGAGCGCAGCCCGGCGATCGTGACCGCCCTGGCGCCGCGGATCGGCTACGCGGAGGCCGCGAAACTCGCCAAGGAGGCGGTGGAGCAGAACGTCACCGTGCGCGAGCTGGTGCGTGCCAAGGGCATCCTCTCCGCCGAGGAACTGGCATCCATGCTGGATTTGCGGGCCATGACCGACCCCGGAGTGCCCGGGGAACGGTAGGTCCGGTGGTACCGACCCCGTCGGTACGGTCGTACTGGTTGCTTTCCGACCATCAGTATCGGATATTTATGCCGGGAGGTAGCCATGCGAGTTACGACTTGGGCCGAATACGGCTTGATTGTCTCGCTCCACCTGGCGAAGCAGGGAAGGGAAGCGCCGACTCCGGCGCGGGATATGGCCAAGAAGGAAGGCCTGCCTGCCGACTACGTCGAGCAGATCCTTCTGAAGCTGAGGCGGGCGGGGCTCGTTTCGAGCGTCCGGGGCGCGAAGGGCGGTTACTACCTTGCGCGCGAGCCGGAAACGATCTCGGTGAAGGACGTCATCGAGGCCGCCGAGAACCGCACCTTCGAAGTGAACTGCGACGTTCACAAGGTGAGTGCGGTGCGGTGCCACGACGGCAACCCCTGCAGCATACGCCCCGTGTGGCGGGAACTGCAGCGGAGGGTCGATGACACGCTGGCGTCGATCAGTCTCGGCGACCTGATGCTCGAAGAGGCCGAGGTCCAGGAGCTGATCGCGGTCTAGCGCCGCAGACGGCACAGCGGGAAAGTGGATACCCGGTTGGGGGGCGTCGACGTGCGCCCCCCTCTGTTTTTGCCCATTCCTTCCGTGTGGTCGGGGGACCGGCCAAGTTCCTCCCGAACCAGATACGGCACCGTTTCTCAGCAGGGGGGTCCCACGCAGCTCTCGAACGAGGAGATCCTGAGGTATTCGCGGCACCTCATCCTGCCGGAAGTGGGGATGGAGGGGCAGCGGAGGCTCAAGGGCGCCCGGGTGCTCGTGGTGGGGGCGGGCGGGCTCGGCTCGCCGGCCGCGCTGTACCTGGCCGCCGCCGGCGTCGGGACGCTCGGGCTGGTTGATTTCGATCTGGTGGAGGAGACCAACCTCCAGCGCCAGATCATCCACGGCTCCGGCTGGGTAGGGAAGCCGAAGCTCGAGTCGGCGGCCTCCCGGATAGAGGACCTCAACCCCCACGTGGCGCTCGAGTTGTTCGACGCCCGACTCACGTCGGAGAACGCGCTGGACGTGCTGCGCGGCTTCGACGTCGTGGTGGACGGCAGCGACAACTTTCCGACGCGCTACCTCGTGAACGATGCCTGTGTGCTGTTGGGAATCCCGCTCGCGTACGGCGCCATCTTCCGCTTCTCGGGGCAGGTGTCGCTGTTCGCGGCGGAGGGTGGGCCGTGCTATCGCTGCCTGTTCCGCGAACCGCCGCGGCCGGGGCTCATCCCCTCGTGTGGCGAGGCGGGCGTGCTCGGCGTGCTGCCGGGAGTGATCGGAAGCCTCCAGGCCCTGGATGCCATCAAGCTGGTCACCGGACTGGGCAGGAGCCTGGCCGGGCGGCTGCTGCTGTTCGATGCGCTGAAGCTCGAGTTCCGCGAGCTGGCCCTCAAGCGGGATCCGACGTGCCCTGCGTGTGGCGAGCAGCCGACCATCCGAGAGCTCATCGACTACGAGGTGTTCTGCGGCATCCAGGCCGAGCCGCCTCCCGTGGAGGGGGAGGAGATCTCCGTGCAGGAGGTGGCGCGGGGGCTGGGCGGGAATCCAGACCTGGTGCTCGTGGACGTGCGACGTCAGGTCGAGTGGGACATCTGCCACGTCGAGGGATCGGTGCTCATCCCGCTCGACGAGCTCACCGAGAGAGCAGGCGAGCTGGATCGGGAGAAGGAACTCGTCACGATATGCCACACCGGAGTTCGCTCCGTGCGGGCAGTCAGGGCTCTTCGCGCTGCGGGCTTCTCTCGCGTGCGCAGCATGAGGGGCGGGGTGCACTCCTGGGCGGAGGAAGTCGACGTTTCGATGCCGCACTACTGAGGCACCACGGGCCGCTTGGCTCGGCCGAAGCTTCCGATTAGAATTGATGTCCGACGCGAGCCGGTGAGGCTCCGCGCCGCACCCGCCGAAGTGGTGGAACTGGTAGACGCGCTGCGTTCAGGGCGCAGTGGGCGCAAGCCCGTGCGGGTTCGAATCCCGCCTTCGGCACTGAGAACACCCCCCGCCCGCCCCGCCTTCTTGCTTTTCGGAACTCGTTTTCTATCTTGCACTTAGCTCGTGTCAGCCAAGAAACAGTCAGACGGCAAGAAGGCCGGGGCCGTAGCTCGGAACCCCAAGGCCCGTCACGACTACCACATTCTAGAGACGTGGGAGGCGGGTCTCGTTCTGACTGGGAGTGAGATCAAGTCGGTCCGCGCCGGCAAGGTGAGCCTCAAGGGTGCCTTCGGGGTTGTGCGCCGGGGTGAGATCTGGCTCGAGGGCATGAACATCTCCCTGTACGAATCCGGGGGATACACGAACCATGACCCGATGCGTCCGCGCAAGCTTCTGGTGCACCGGAGGGAGCTCAGGCACCTCGTCGGCGCCACTGAACGCAAAGGCCTCACCTTGATTCCGCTCGACCTCCACCTGTCGAAGGGCTGGGCCAAGGTGACCATCGCGCTCGGACGCGGCAAGAAAGCGTACGACAAGCGCGAGGACCTGAAGCGCCGCGACGCGGAGCGCGAGGCGGCCAGGGCCATGGGGCGTCACCGATGAGAGCTGCACTCCTGGCGCTGCTCTTGGGCGCGCTCACCTCCGGAGCCGAGCCCCCGGCGCCACCCGCACCCACCACGATCACCGTGGCGACGGCCCGCGGCTCGATGGCGGTGCCCGTGGCGATGGAGCGCGGACATCCGGCGCTCCCGGCGCCGCTCCTCCAGCGCCTGCTTCCGGTGGCCGAGCGCCGGCTGGACGGGTGGGCCTTCGTCGACTTCGCCGACCAACCGTTCCAGTTCCTGCTTGGCGCTCCGGTCCTGCTGTACGCGGGCCGTCTGCTTCCGCTGGTCGGGGGCGCGTACGTGGCGCGCGACACGCTGTTCGTGCCGCTCCAGTGGCTCACCGAGTACATCCCGGCGATGTTCGCGGAGGGATACCGCTACGATCCGCGCGCCGCCCGGTTCGAGGAGGTGCGCCTGGGGTCGGTCGTCACGGCCAGCTACGAGGCGGCTTCGGAGCTGGGGCGCCGCAGCGGATTCCGCATGGCACACCTCGTAGTGCTCGACGCCGGGCACGGCGGCGTGGACAACGGCAATCCGGGCCGGTATCTGCCGCGCGGCGTGCAGGAGAAGCACGTCAACCTCGCGATAGCGAAGCTGCTCCGCACCGAGCTCGAGGCCCACGGCATCGACGTCTTGATGACCCGCAGCACCGACACGCTCATCGACCTCAGGCAGCGCGCGCCCATGTGCCGGAACGAGTGCGACCTGTTCGTCAGCATCCACGTGAACAGCATGCCGCGACGCAGGGGCTACGAACGGATCAACGGAGTGGAGACCTACTTCCTGGGTGATGCGCTCACCGAAGAGGCCCGCCGTGTGGCCGAGATGGAGAACGAGGCGCTGCGCTATGAGACGGGGGCCGCGGCGGAGATGGACGCGGACCTGGCGTTCATCTTCAAGGACCTGCACACCAACGAATTCTTGCGCGAGTCGGCGCTGCTGGCCGACCTGGTGCAGTCGCAGGCGGCCGGGGTGCACCCGGGCGAGGACCGCGGTGTGTCGCAGAACCGGTTCGTGGTGCTGGCAACGGCCACCCGGCCAGCCATACTGCTGGAGACGGGCTTCGCGACCAACCGGCGCGACGGAGCGTATCTCGCGTCCACCGAGGGGCAGCGGGAGCTGGCGAAGGCGGCAGCCGCGGGCATCGTGGAGTACCTCAGGCAGTACGAGAGCAAGGTGCTGGTAGGAACCGAACGATGAGGCGATGGCTCAAGCGCGCTCCCGGGCTGCTGCTGGTGGGTGCGTTCGCGTGCGCCTACTACAACGGTTTGTACAACGCCAACCGGCTGGTGGGAGAGGCCGAGAAGGCGCAGCGGGAGGGCCGCTCGGGCGAGGCGCGCTCGCTGTGGAGCCAGGCCGCCGTCAAGGCCGAGTCTGTCGCCACCCGGTATCCCACGAGCAAGTGGCGGGACGATGCGCTCTACCTCTGGGGGCAGGGGCTCAAGGAGGCGGGGGAGTGCCGTCTCGCTGAGAATCCCCTGACCCTCGCCGTGGACTCGAGTCCCGATTCCAAGCTGCGCAACAGCGCCCGGCTGATCCTCGGGGAGTGCCTGATCCAGGGGCGCCGGTACGACTCCGCGATCACCGTTCTGACCGCGGTCACCGCACAGGACGACGAGGCCCTGGTGGCGCGCGGGCATCTGCTGCGCGGCAGAGCCGAGATCGGGCGGGGCAGGTTCGACGCGGCCGCCGCGGATCTGGAGCAGGCCGATCCGGACTCCGCGGCCTTCGACCTGGCGGAGGCGTACGTGGCGCTGGGCCGGGCGGATGACGCCGAACGCGTGCTCGACGCCCGGGTCCCGGGTCCGTTCGACGAGCAGCTGTGGCACGATGCTCTCGACGTACTGGGCGGCGCGAGCCAGCCGTCGGCGTCGCGCGTCGTCGATCGCCTGATAACCCGCGGGGAGCTCACGGCCGGGGAGCGGGCGCGATTCCTGTTGGCCGACGGCGCTCGCTGGGCTGCGCTCGGCGAGCCGGGTCGCGCGTCGGAGCGGTACGCGCTGGCGCAGTCGGCCGCGCCTGACTCCGAAGAGAGCGCCGCGGCGCGGGTGGAGCTGGCGCTCGCCGAGCTGCGCGAGACCGGCGACCTCGACCGGTTTCTCGAGCTGGTCGAGGTGATTCAGACGGAGCGCAGACGGGGCGGAATGGCCACCCGGGCCGCGGTCCCATACCTGCAGGCTCTGCAAACCGGCGCGGTCGCGGTGCGGGATCCCGGAATCGACCCAACCGGCGCCGTCACCTTCGGGACCACCGAGTTCCCGCGGGATTCCCTCGGCCCCGAGCGCCTGTCGGTGGCGCTGCTCTGTCGTCTGCAGCGCGACCATCCCGAGTCTTTCGTGGCGCCCAAGGCGCTCCTCTCCGTGCCGGCGCACGATCCGGCGGCCGCGGATTCCGCTTTCGGCGTGCTGGAGCGCGAGTACCCGGAGTCGCCCTACC